>NZ_VTRV01000038.1 GCF_008274655.1 Cognatilysobacter lacus
TGGCTGGCGGTCGAACAGCCGCACGTGGCCGCCGTGGCGCAGCACGATGGCGCGCACCAGGCTGAGGCCCAGGCCGATGCCGGGCGAGCCCCGATGGACCTCCAGGCGCTGGAAGCGATCGAAGATGCGCTCGCGGTCCGCGTCGGGCACGCCCGGGCCCTCGTCGTCGACCGCCAGCGTCGCGTGGCCTTCGGCCGCCGACAGCGCAAGCACGACGCGGCTGCCCGCCGGCGCGTACTTGAGCGCGTTGTCCAGCAGGTTCACCAGCACCTGGAACATCTGGTCGCGGTCGCCGCGTACGTGCGCGGTCTGTGTCTCGACGTCGAGACGCAACCCGCATTCCAGCGCGCTCGGGATGTACAACTCCGCCGCGTCGGCGACGAGTTCGGCAAGGTCGAACACCGGTTCGTCGGCGACGGCGGCCTGTGCTTCGATCCGCGCCAGCCGCAGCAGCGCACCGAAGGCGAGCAGCAGCTGGTCGGTTTCCACAAGTGCGGCGTCGAGCGAGCGGTTCCGGTCGTCGCCGCCGCGCATGCGGGCTTCCTCGAGGCGATTGCGCAGGCGCGTGAGCGGCGTGCGCAGGTCGTGCGCGATGTGGTCGGTGGCGTGGCGCACGGCGCCGAGCAGGTCCTCGATGCGATCGAGCATCGCGTTGAAGCGCCGCGCCAGGCGATCGAAGGCATCGTCGCTGCCGTCGACGGGCGCGCGCAGGCCGAGTTCACCTTCGCCGACGCGCGCGGCGGTGTCGTCCAGCGCCTGCAGGCGTATCGAGACACGCCGCGACGTCAGCCAGCCGGTGAGCCCACCGAGCGTCGCCGCCACGAACGCCGCAGCGAGCGCGGTGCGCAGCATCAGCGCGAGGAAGCGGTCCTGCGAGCGCGTGCGCTGGCCCGTGAGCAGGCGCACGCCGTCGGGAAAGCGGTGCATGTGCGCGATCACGCGTGCGCGGCCGGCGTCGTCGGACTGCACGAACTCAAGCCAGCCGCGCGGCTCCGGAATCGCGGGCAGATGTTCGACGAGCCCCGCAACGCGCCGGCCGCGCGCGTCGAACAGGCCGTAGACGGACGCGCCGTCGTCGTCTTCGACGCGCGCGCGCAGCTCTTCGATCAGCGCGGCGCGGCCGTCGTCGCGCGCGAGTTCCACCAGGCCCGCCTCGTCCGCGCGCACCACGTCGCGGGTATCGCCGTCGAGCATGGTCGACACGGTGAAACGCACGGCGATGCCGAGCAGCAGGAACGCGACGAAGAACGAAAGACTCACCGCGACCGCGAGCCGCGCGCTGGTCGATCGCAGGGCTGCCATGCGTTACGCGCCCAACCGGTAGCCGGCGCCGCGCACGGTGTGCAGCAGCGGTTTCGGAAAGCCGGCATCGATCTTCTGCCGCAGCCGGCTGATGTGCACGTCGATGACGTTGGTCTGCGGATCGAAGTGGTAGTCCCACACCGCTTCGAGCAGCATCGTGCGCGTCACCACGCGACCCGCCTGTTTCATCATGTATTCGAGCAGCCTGAATTCGCGCGGCTGCAGTTCGATGCGCTTGTCGCCGCGCCGCGCTTCGCGGCTGAGCAGGTCGAGCTGAAGGTCGGCGACGCGCAGCTTCACCGGTTCGCTGCCGCCGGAGCTGCCGCGTCGTGCGATGGAATCCAGGCGCGCACTCAGCTCGGAATAGGCGAACGGTTTGACCAGGTAGTCGTCGGCGCCGGCGCGCAGGCCTTCGACGCGGTGGTCGACGTCGCCGAGCGCGGTGAGCAGAAGTACCGGCACCTTGTTGCCGGCGCCGCGCAGCGTCTTCAGCAGCGCGAGCCCGTCGACACCGGGCAGCATGCGGTCAAGTACGACGGCGTCGTAGGGCTCGGTGGTAGCCATGAACAGCCCGTCGCGGCCGGTGTCGGCCTGGTCCACGGCGTGGCCGTCCTCGCGCAACCCCTTCGCGATGAACGAGGCGGTGTGCGGGTCGTCTTCGACGAGCAGGATGCGCATGGCGTGCATTTTGCCTCGTTGGAAAAAAACGATACCCCGCCGGCTTGCGCCAGCGGGGTATCCGCCCGGGGGTTCGGGCGCGGGGACCGCTGGATCAGCCCTTCTTCTTTTCGTCTTTCTTGATCGTCTTGGCGGGGGCAGCCTTGGCGACGGCCTTCGCCGGTGCCGGCTTGGCGGCGGCGGCCGTCTTGGCGGCGGCCTTCACAGGCGCTGCCTTGGCGGGAGCGGCGACAACCGCCTTGGCAGGCGCAGCGACGGCGGCCTTAACGGGCGCGGTCTTGGCCGGCGCGGCGGCCGCGGTCTTGGCAGGCGCCGGCTTGGCGGACGCAGCCTTGGCCGGAGCGGTGGCGGCGAAGGCCGAGCCAGCGAATGCGGTGACAGCGATGGCGAGCAGGGCGGTGCGGAAGTTCATGGTCGGTTCCTTTCTCAACGACGAGGGTTCGTGGCCGGCGGAAGGCTCCGCCGCGATGACAGGGTGCGACCCGCGGGCTCGCCAGCCCATGGCGGTGGGATGAAAGTTCGGTAATGAGCCGCCGCAAGAAGACCCGCGCAAGAAAAACCCCGCCGAAGCGGGGTTTTCTTGCCAAACCGAACCGGGTTCAGTTCTTGGACTGTGCTTCGGCTTTGTCGGCCTTCGCGTCCTTGTCGGCCTTGTGCATCACGCGCTTGGCGTGGTGGCGGTGGTGCTTGTGGTGCTTGCGGTGGTGCGCCGACTTGGCGTGGGTCGCATGGCTGGTGTGGGCGGCCGGCGTGGCCGGGGTCGCCGGCGTGGCCGGGGTGGCCTGCGGCGCGGCGAACGCGACGCCGGCAGCGGCCGTCAGGGCGACGGCGAGGAGGCTGGGATAAAGCTTCATGGGAAGAACTCCGGGTGACATCGGCGGCCGATTCCGCCGAAGCCCCACGCTGCGACCCGGCGGCTCTCGAGCCGATGTCCCCTCCATGAAACTTCCGCAATGAATCGTCCACGCCTCCTGCACGCCGCTTTCAGGCGCTCGCGGCGAGAGTCGAATGCCCGACCGAGGAACTGCCATGAGCCGTCTCGACCAGAACGACCGCGATTCGATCGACGCCCGCCAGTACGCCTTCCCGAAGCAGCGCAAGGAACCCTTGGAAGACGCGAAGCACGTGCGCAACGCCGTCGCGCGCTTCGACCAGGTCGAGGGCGTGACCGACGCCGAACGTGACGAGGCCTGGCAGCGGATCCGGGCGGCCGCGAAGCGGTTCAACGTCGAGCTGGGTGAGAAGGACTGGCGCGAGCTCGGCAAGAAGCCGCACTAAGACCGATTACAGACCCTGTGCGGCCTGGGCGACGGCGCGGAACAGCGCGCGGCCCTTATTCATCGTCTCTTCCCATTCGGCATCGGGATCGGAGTCGTAGACCACGCCGCCGCCGGCCTGCACGTGCAGGCGGCCGTCCTGGATCACGGCGGTGCGGATGGCGATCGCCGTGTCCGCATCGCCATGCCAGCCGATGTAGCCGACGGCGCCCGAATAGATGTTGCGGCGGATCGGTTCGAGTTCGCGGATGATTTCGAGGGCGCGGATCTTCGGCGCGCCGCTGACCGTGCCGGCGGGGAACGTCGCGCGCAGCACGTCGGCATAGGAGAGCCCCGGCTTCAGCTTGCCCGTCACCTCGCTGACGATGTGCATGACGTGGCTGTAGCGCTCGATCACGAACTGCTCGCCCACCTCCACCGTGCCCGGCTCGCTGACGCGGCCGACATCGTTGCGGCCGAGGTCGATCAGCATCAGGTGTTCGGCGCGCTCCTTCGGGTCGGCGAGCAGCTCGGCCTCGAGCGCGGCGTCTTCCTCGGGCGTGGCGCCGCGGCGCCGCGTGCCGGCGATCGGTCGCACGGTCACCTGGCCGTCCTGCAGCCGCACCAGGATCTCCGGTGACGAGCCCACCACCTGCATGCCGCCGACGTCGATGAAGTACATGTACGGCGACGGATTCAGCGCGCGAAGTGCACGGTAGACGTCTACCGGCCGCGCCTTGAACGGTACCGACAAGCGCTGCGACGGCACCACCTGGAAGATGTCGCCGGCGCGGATGTATTCCTGCGCGCGGCGGACGATGTCGTGGTACTGCTCGCGGGTGAATGTCGAACGGAAATCCGACTCGTCGATCGCCGCGCCCTGCAGCGTTTCCGGGTAGCCGGGGCCGCCCTGCCGCAGGCGATGGGTGAGCTCGTCGAGGCGCCGGTTCGCGCGCGCAAATGCGCGCGGCTCGTTCGGATCCGCATGCACGATGAGGTAGAGCTTGCCCTTGAGGTTGTCGAACACGGCGACTTCCTCGCTCTGCATCAGCAGGATGTCGGGCGTGCCGAGTTCGTCGTCCTGATGGCGCCCGCTCGCGGCCAGGCGCGGCTCGATGTAGTCGATGCATTCGAAGCCGAACCAGCCGACCAGGCCGCCGGTAAAGACCGGCAGGTTCGGAAGCGCGGGCACCGAATTCGCGGCACGCAGGCGCTCGACTTCCGCGAACGGATCCTCCACCTGGCGCGACTCGACCAGCTCGCCGTCCTCGGTCACGAACAGCATGTGGCCGGCGAACGCGTACACACGCTTGGCCGGCAGGCCGATGATCGAGTAGCGACCGAACCGCTCGCCGCCCTCGACCGATTCGAACAGATAGGTATGCGGCCCGTCGGCGAGCTTGAGATAGACCGACAACGGCGTGTCGAGGTCGGACAGCACCTCGCGAACGACGGGGATCAGGGTGTGGCCCAAAGCGGCCTGCTGCTGGAACGACTCGAACGATGTCACGCGCACACTCCTCGGAATAACGACGGGCGGAAGGATCGACGGCGGCTCAGGGCCACCATCGCCAACCCGTGGCGAGGCGATGCATGTCGGCGTGACGGTTCATGGGCCGGACTATAACGGCCCCGCCGCGGCGGCGCGACGGTCATGCGGCCGTCGCCTGCGGGTCATCGCGATGTCATCGCGCGGGCGGAGCATCAAAGGCCATCGCAGGGACGACCGATGAGGCAGGACGCCTCCCTTTCCCCTGCCGGCGCTTTCGGGCGCCGGCATTTTTCAGCGACGCGTGCCGGCCACCGCGGCCTTCATCGTGGCGATGATGCCGGCGTAATCCGGCGCGTTGAAGATCGCCGAGCCGGCAACGAACGTGTCGGCGCCCGCGGCGGCGATCTCGGCGATGTTGTCGGCCTTGACGCCGCCGTCGATCTCAAGCCGCACCGCGCGTCCGCTCGCATCGATCATCGAACGCACGCGGCGCAGCTTGTCGAGCGCGGACGGAATGAACGCCTGCCCGCCAAAGCCGGGATTGACCGACATCAGCAATACCATGTCGATGTCGGCGAGCACGTAGTCGAGCACGTCCACCGGCGTGGCAGGGTTGAGCACGATGCCGGCCTGGCAGCCCAGCGACCTGATCAGCTGCACGGTGCGATGCACATGGCGGCTCGCCTCGGGATGGAACGTGATCATCGACGCGCCGGCCTTGGCGAAGTCCGGGACGATGCGGTCCACCGGTTCGACCATCAGGTGCACGTCGATCGGCGCGGTGACGCCGTGCTTGCGCAGCGCCTCGCAGACCAGCGGGCCGATCGTGAGGTTGGGCACGTAGTGGTTGTCCATCACGTCGAAGTGCACCCAGTCGGCGCCGGCGGCGAGCACGGCGTCCACCTCCTCGCCGAGCTTCGCGAAGTTCGCGGACAGGATGGACGGGGCGATCACGGTCGATTGCATGGCGGTTCCTCAGCGACGCGGCTTGCGCTGCGCCTGGATGCGGTCGTAGGCGGCGTTGAGTTCGCGCGCCTTCTTCTCGGCGCGATGTCGCAGCTCGGGCGCGGCGGTCGCGAACTTGTCGGGGTGGTACTGCGACATCAGCCGGCGATAGGCCTGCAGCACCTCGGCCTCGTTGGCTTCGTCGGTGATGCCGAGGATGCGGTACGGATCGTCGCGCAGGCGGAACCAGTCCGCGTCGAAGGCGTGGCCGATCAGCAGGCCCAGCAGCGCGCCCAGCGGCGGCTCCGCGCGCAGCAGCGCGGCACCGGCGAAGAAGCCCAGCAATTTGCCGTACCACCGGGTGGTTCGCACGCTGGGGGGCCTGCCGCCGATCGAGGGCGGCAGTCTACCTGCAGGGCCGCGGTGGCCGGCGTACACTGCCCGGCCCGTCGCCACCCGGCGGCCGAGCCCGCGACCGTCCCGATGCGTCCTTCGCTGCTGACGTCCGACCTCCCCGGCCTGCACCTGCGCCACCGCGGCAAGGTCCGCGACGTGTTCGACGTGCCGGCCGACCGCCTGCCGCCCGACACCGACGGCGACTGCCTGCTGATGGTCGCGACCGACCGGCTCTCCGCGTTCGACGTCGTGCTGCCGGACCCGATCCCGGGCAAGGGCGAGATGCTCTGCCAGATCAGCAATTTCTGGTTCGGCAAGACCGCGCACATCGTGCCCAACCACCTCACCGGCATCGACGTGGCCAGCGTGCTGCCGGACGGCGTCGATGCGTCGCTGTATGCGAAGCGCGCGGTGGTTACCCGTCGCCTGAAGCCCGTGCCGATCGAATGCATCGCCCGCGGCTACCTGATCGGCAGCGGCTGGAAGGACTACCAGCGCACCGGGCGCGTGTCCGGCATCGCGCTGCCCGACGGCCTGCGCCAGGCCGAGAAGCTCGACGAGCCGATCTTCACCCCGTCGACCAAGGCCGCGGTCGGCGACCACGACGAGAACATCGACTTCGACGCCGCGGTGCGCCTCACCGGCGCCGAGCTCGCCGAAGCCGTGCGCGACGCCACGCTGCGCCTGTACGCGTTCGCCGCCGACTACGCGGCGCAGCGCGGCATTCTGCTGGCCGACACCAAGTTCGAGTTCGGCACCGATGCCGATGGCCGCCTGTACGTGATGGACGAGATGCTGACGCCCGATTCGTCGCGCTACTGGCCGGCCGATTCGTATGAAGTCGGCACCAGCCCACCGAGCTACGACAAGCAGTTCGTGCGCGACTACCTCGAAGCGATCGGCTGGGACAAGACGCCGCCCGGCCCGACGCTGCCGCCGGAGGTGATCGAGCGAACCCGCGCGAAGTACGCCGAGGCGCTGGAGCGGCTGGCGGGAATCCAGGTCGACTGAAGCGGCGGCGCGATCGATCCGCGTGGCGCATCGACCGGATCGCCGCGGGATACGTTGGCGAGTGGCCCGTCCAAGCAGGGCGACGCGCTGGAGGCATCTGGGCGGCGTCATTGGGCGTGCTGCCGCTGCAACGCCGCCGTGGGCGCGCTGCGGCATCATGACGGCCAGCCATCGGAAGCGCCGCCATGAACACCACCACACGCCCGATCGACCGCTGGTTCGCGCACTACAGCGACGACCATCGCAATGACGCCAACCAGCGCATCCACGTTGTGTGCGTGCCTCTGATCCTTTGGAGCGCGATCGCGCTGCTGTGGACGATCCCGTCGCCGGCGGCGCTGTTCAATGACGGCGTGTTCGCGGGCATCGCGATGCTGCTCGCCGCGCTGTTCTATTACCGGCATTCGCGCCCGCTCGGGCTCGGCATGGCGCTGGTGTTCGTGGTGCTGGCGTTGGCGACGCGCGGGCTCTACGGCGCCCTCGGGCCGCGCGGGCTGCTGGTGCTCGGCGTCGCGGTGTTCGTCCTCGCGTGGATCGGGCAGTTCGTCGGCCACAAGCTGGAGGGTCGCAAGCCCAGCTTCCTCACCGACCTCACCTACCTGCTGATCGGCCCGGCCTGGGTGCTCGCCAAGCTCTATCGCCGGCACGGCATCTCGTACTGATGGCGCGCGCGCCCGGTCTTGGCGGCCGTGATCTCGCTCTCGTGCTGCTGATCTGTCTCGCCTGGGCAGGCAACTTCCTGACCTCGGCACTCGCGCTGCGCGAGATCCCGCCGTTCCTGTTTACCGCGCTGCGTTTCGCGATCCTCGGGCTTGCGCTGCTGCCATTCCTCAAGCGGCCGGCGAAGGGCCAGTGGCCGCGACTGATCGCCGTCGGCCTGTGCCTGGGCGTGCTGCATTTCGGATTGAGCTTCACGGCGCTGAAGCTCGCCGGCGACCTGTCGTCGCCCGCCATCGTCATGCAGTGCTACGTGCCGATTACCGCACTGCTGGGCTGGGTCGTGCTGGGCGAACGCTTTGGCTGGCGCACCGCGTTGGCGATCGCCGTGAGCTTCGGTGGCGTGCTGGTGCTCGGCTTCGATCCGGTCGTGCTCGAGCATCCGGCCGCGCTGGTCGCCATGCTCATCTCGTCCGTCTTCCTCGCGCTCGCCACCGTGCTGATGAAGCGCCTGCAGGGGCTCGACGTGTTCAGCCAGCAGGGCTTCATTGCGTTGATCGCCGTCGTGCCGCTGCTGGTCATCAGCACGCTCGTCGAGCCCGGCGCCATCGCGCGGCTGTCGGAGGCCTCGTGGGTTGCGTGGGCGGGCGCCGCGTACGCGGCATTCATTTCGTCGCTGCTCGGGCATGGCCTGTTCTACGTGCTGGTCAAGCGCCACCCGGTCGCGCAGGTGACGCCCTGGCTGCTGCTTTCGCCGGTGCTTGCCGTGGTGCTCGGCATCGTGTTCTGGGGCGACCGGCCGGGCCCGCGGCTGCTCGTTGGCGGCGCGATGGTGCTCGGCGGCGTACTGATCATCGCGCTGCGCGCGATGTCCAAATCGCGGCCGGTCGTCGTGGTGCCGGAAGAGATCTAGGCCTCGCGACGCGGGAACATCGCCGCCGTCGGCGCAAACGCGCGCGGCGCATAACCGAAGGCTTCGCGCGCCGGCGCGACGTCGAAAACGAGGTCACGTCGCATGCGCTCGACGGCCGCGTCGCCGAAACCGGTCGCGATGCCGCGCGATTGCGCGACGCGCAATGCGAGTTCGAAGACCGGCAACGGCAATTCGATCAGCTGTGCGGGTGGCTGCAGCACGCGCAACACGCGACGCACCATCACGCGATAGGCGAGCGTTTCCCCGCCCGGTAGGTCGAATGCGCGGTCGTGCGCGGCATCCGTGCCGATGCAGTCGACCGCTGCGCGCGCGAGGTCGTCGACATGCACGGGTTGGCGCAGCCCCGTGGCGCGGCGCGGCAGCGGAAACAGGCGCAACCGATGCGCGGTGCGCGCGATGCGGCTGAGCGTGGCGTCGCGCGCGGCGCCGTAGACGAGCGTCGGACGCAGTAGCGTGTATGCCGCGGCTCGTTCGCCCGCAGTCGTGGCGACCCGGTCTTCGGCAAGCTGCAGTCGCTGCGCAAGGTCGCGCTCGTCGGGATCGATCGAGTGCTGCTTCACCCGCACGCTCGTCGAACCGAAGGCGACGACGCGCGGCGATTCGATCGCCGCGCGCGCGTACCAGTGCGAAAAGGCGTCGAGCGGGCCGGAACTGATGACTGCATCGACGTGGGCCGGCAGCTCCGGCATGGCGTCGAAGTCGCCCTGCAACCAGGTGAGCCCCGGCTCGTCACGGTGCCGCGTGCGTGAAACGGCGGTCACGCGCCAACCCTCGTGGCGCAGGCGCACCAGCAGCGGCTCGCCGATCTGTCCGGTACTGCCGAAAACGAGTGCGTGCCGCATCAGCGAAGCGCCGGCCCGGTGCGCAGCCATGCATAGCCGAGCAGCGCCGATACGAGCGATGCCGACAGCACGCCCAGCACCGCCTCGTCATAGCGCGCGCCGTTGTTGAATGCGAGTGAGCCGATGAACAGGCTCATGGTGAAACCGATGCCGCAGAGCAGGCCGAGGCCCAGGAGCGATCGCCCGTCCATGCCATCGGGCAGCCGCGCCAATCCGGCGGCGCGCAGGCCCAGCGCCGCACCGACGATGCCCAACGGCTTTCCGACAACCAGCGCGAGGGCGATTCCCAGCGTGAGCACGCTTGTCAGGTCACGTACGCCCATGTCGCGCAGGTCGAGCCCGGCGTTGGCGAACGCGAACAGCGGCAGGATCGCGTACGCCACCCACGGATGCAGCGCGTGCTCGAGTGTTTCCAGCGCGGAGTGTTCGATTTCGTCGTCGATGTCGTTGTTCCGGTCGACATGCGGAATCATCAGGCCGGTCGCGACGCCCGCCAGCGTCGCGTGCACCCCGGACTTCAGCACGCAGATCCACAGCACCGTGCCGAGCAGGAGGTAAGGGGTGAGCGCGGTGACCCCGCGCCGGTTCAGCACGAACATCAGCCCCAGCGTCGTCGCGGCCGCGCCGAGTGCGACGAACGACATCCCGTGCGCGTAGAACACCGCGATGATCAGGATCGCAATCAGGTCGTCCACCACCGCGATCGTGGACAGCAGCAGTTTCATCCCGACCGGCACGCGATCTCCGAGCAGCGCCAGGACGGCGAGCGCGAACGCGATGTCGGTGGCGGTGGGCACGGCCCAGCCCCGCAGCGCCGAGGCGTCGCCGCGATTGATGGCGAGGAACAGCAGCGCCGGCAGTGCGACGCCCGCGCACGCACACACCAGTGGCAGCAGCCGTTGATCGCGGCGCGCGAGGTGCCCGCTGATCGCTTCGCGCTTGATCTCCAGCGCGACGAGCAGGAAGAAGATCGCCATCAGTCCGTCGTTGACCCACGCCAGAAGCGGCTTGGCAATCGCGAGGTCGCCGATGTGGATCGCCGCCGGCATCCGCCACACCGCGGCGTAGCCCGCGGCGAGCGGCGAGTTCGCGCAAAGCATCGCCAGCACCGCCGCACCGATCAGAACGATGCCGCCGGCGGCTTCCAGACGGAAGAACTCCGACAGTGCGCGGATCGCGCGAGGCGTGTCGTGCTGGCGCGGGATTCCCATGCGCCGAGTATATCGGCGCGTGCAAACGTATCAGCGGTGCAACTGCAGCGTCTGGAACGCCAACCACACCAGAAGCGCGATGAAGAGCAGCACGCCCTCATTGCGCGAAACGCGCATATCGCCGCGCAGGATCGGCAGCATCATCGCCGAGAACACGAACGCGGCGGGCAACTCGTAGCGCACGAACGACGCCGGTATGGCAAGGCCGTGCCCGATGACCGCCATGCCGCCGAGCACGAGAAGCATGTTGACCATGCTCGATCCGATCACGTGCCCCGCAACCAGGTCGCCGTGTCCGCGCCGCGCGGCGCCGATCGCGCCCGCGACTTCGGGCAGCGCGGTGCCCAGCGCCACCGGCAGCAGGCCGGTCAGCAACGGCGTGAACCCGAGCGCCTGGCCCATCGCCGGTGCATGCCGCACCAGCAGCCAGGCACCCACGCCGAGCGAGACCGCGGCGATCGCGATCCGCAGCAGGTTCTGTCCGAGCAGATCGCTGGTGCGCGAGAAGTCCTCGATCGACGCACGCACCTCGGGCGTTTCGTCACCGCCTCGAACGATGCGATACCCGATCACCGCGACGAAGCCGAGCACCAGGATGGCGCCGTCGAGCACCGAGAGCCGGCCGTCCAGCGACATCACGATCACCAGCGCGGTGGCCGCGAGCAGCACCAGCAGCAGCGTCGACAGGGCGCGCCAGCGCACCAGCAGCGGCGCCATCACCGCGGCGAGCGCGAGCGTGAGGCCTACATTGAAGACGTTGCTGCCCACCGCGTTGCCAAGCGCGAGATCCGGCTGACCGGCTGCGACCGCGTAGAAATTGACCACCAGTTCCGGAATCGACGTCGCGAGCGCGACCAAAACCAGGCCGACCGCGAACGGCGGCCATCCGAGGCGACGACCGAGCCCCGCGATGCCTCTCACGATTGAGTCGCCACCGATAGCAAGCAGGACGAGGCTGAGCAGGAACCAGAGCGTCGCATTCATCGGCATGGATCCTCAGGAACAACCTTCAACATAGTCGACCTGTGGCGCCCGGCCTGCACGCCACGCGCTCACCTTGCCATGCGCGTCCACTTCGAACAGCAGGGCGCGATTCCCGGAGTCCGGATCGGACACGCGCAGGTAGCGACCGCCCTCGACGTACTTGTGCGGTGACTCGGTCACGCGGCCTGCGTACAAACGACGGATGTCGTCGGCCGACAGCCCGACGCGACCCCCACCCGGCGCGACTGCGTTCGCGCCGCGCATGTCGTAACGCACGAACCGCCCGCCGTCGAACATCAGCGACGGGCCCGCCGCGCTGCCTGCCGCGTGCAGGTAGCCGCAACCGGAAGTCACGTCGTCGCCGTCGAGCGCCCCTTTCCAGGCCTTGCGTGCTTCGGCCACGCTCATCCCGAAACGCAGGTCGCCGTAGCCGTCGTAGCGGGGCGGCCCCGCGTCGACGCGGACTGCGCTCGAAGGATGCGGTTCACCGACTGCGATGCCGCGTGTGCCCGGCGGCGCGACGGCCGGGGCCGGCGTGTCGGTGGCCTGTGGATCTGCCGTTACGTCCTTGCGCACCGGGGCGTCCTCGTTGGCGATGGCGGAAGGTGCCGCGGTCGCGGCTGCCGCAGGCGCTGCTGGATTGCCGCCGGGCGCTGGGTCGGTTCGCGCGCAGGCACCCAGCGCGATGAGGAAAGGCAACAGTGCGATGGGCTTCATGGCGACTCCGCGGGATGGACGGCAGCCTAGCCGGCCGCCGTGAACCCGTCGCGAAGCGGCCTTACGGGGCGGCGTCGAAGTGTTTCTGCAGCCCGGCCCAGCACGCCTGGTAATCGCGCTGCCGATGCTCGGCATCCACCGCCTGCCGCGTCGGCCGGATCACCAAGCGGGCTTCGAACATGAAGGCCATGGTGTCGCTGATCACGTCGGGCTTGGACAGGTCGGCGCTGGACGCCTTCGCGAACGTCGCGGCGTCCGGCCCGTGCCCCGTCATGCAGTTGTGCAGCGAGCAGCCGCCCGGCGCGAAGCCTTCGGCCTTGGCGTCGTAGACACCGTGGATCAGGCCCATGAACTCGCTCGCGATGTTGCGGTGGAACCATGGCGGGCGGAACGTGTCCTGCGCGACCAGCCAGCGCGGCGGGAATATCGCGAAATCCATGTTGCCGACGCCCGGCGTGTCCGTCGGGCTGGTGAGCACCAGGAAGATCGAGGGATCGGGATGGTCGAACGAGATCGAACCGATCGCGTTGAAAA
This sequence comes from Cognatilysobacter lacus, assembly GCF_008274655.1. Taxonomy (GTDB): domain Bacteria; phylum Pseudomonadota; class Gammaproteobacteria; order Xanthomonadales; family Xanthomonadaceae; genus Cognatilysobacter; species Cognatilysobacter lacus. The sequence continues at coordinate 12,960 of NZ_VTRV01000038.1, forward strand.
GGCGCAGGTCGTACTTGTACGCGGCGTGGTTGCCGTGCCAGCCGACGACGTCGATCGGCGAATGCGCGATGTCCGCGCGCCACAGGTGGCCCTGGAACTTCGCTACCAGCTCGAAGTCGCCCTCGACGTCCTCGAACGCCGCATTCGGCGCGAGGAAATCGCGCGGGTTCGCAAGCCCGTTCGAACCGATCGGGCCCAGGTCCGGCAGCCGCAGGAAGGCGCCGAAGTTCTCGCAGACGTAACCGCGCGCGGCGCCGTCGGGCAGCTTCACCGCGAAACGGATGCCGCGCGGAATCACTGCGATTTCCTGCGGCTCGACGTCGAGCACGCCCAGCTCCGTTTCGATATGCAGGCGGCCCTGCTGCGGCACGATCAGCAGCTCGGCGTCGGCGTCGTAGAACCAGCGGCCCTGCATGTCGCGATTGGCGGCATACACATGCACGCCGATGCCCGACTGCGACGCGGCGCAGCCGTTGCCGGCCATGGTGTACAGGCCATCGAGGAAGTCGACGGACGCGTCGTCGCCGGGCATCGGCAGCGGGCTCCAGCGCATCTGGTCCGGGCTCACGGGGCCCGTGTCGAAGTCGTTGTGGAACGCGGTCGTGGCACGACCTTCGTAGCGCACGAACTGCCCGTGCATCGCCGCCGGCCGGATGCGGTACAGCCAGCTGCGCCGGTTCTGCGCACGCGGCGCGGTGAACGCGGTGCCCGAAATCTGCTCGGCGTACAGGCCGTGCGCGACACGCTGCGGCGAGTTGCGTCCCACCGGCAACGTGCCGGCGAGCGCCTCGGTGGCGAACTCGTTGCCGAAGCCGGACTGGTAACCGGTGCTGTGGATCGTCATGCGGGGCTCCTGTCGCGGATACGAAAAGCCCCTGCGGACAGGGGCCGGATCGTCGCGTGCGTTACAGCACGCCGCGCTTCATCTGGTCGCGCTCGATCGATTCGAACAGCGCCTGGAAGTTGCCTTCGCCGAAACCTTCATTGCCCTTGCGCTGGATGATCTCGAAGAAGATCGGCCCGATCGCATTGGTGGTGAAGATCTGCAGCAGCTTGCGGCTCTTGGTGTCCGGATCGGCGTCGATCAGGATCTTGTTGCGGCGCAGGCGCTCGATGTCTTCCTGGTGGTTGGGGATGCGCTGGTCCACGACGTCGAAATACGTATCCGGCGTGTCGAGGAACTCGATGCCCTGCGCGCGCATCGCTTCCACCGTCGTGTAGATGTCGTCGGTGAAGCAGGCGATGTGCTGGATGCCCTCGCCCTTGTAGGCATCGAGGTATTCGTTGATCTGGCTCTTCGGGTCGTTCGACTCGTTGAGCGGGATGCGCACGATGCCGTCCGGGGCGGTCATCGCCTTCGACACGAGGCCGGTCTTGACCCCCTTGATGTCGAAGTAGCGGATCTCGCGGAAGTTGAACAGCCGCTCGTAGTAATCCGACCACTTCTGCATGTTGCCGAAGTAGAGGTTGTGCGTGAGGTGGTCGATGAAGGTGAGCCCGAAGCCCGCCGGATTCTGGTCGACGCCCTCGATCTCGACGTAGTCACCGTCGTAGATGTGTCCGTTGCTGCCATAGCGGTCGACCAGGTAGAGCATGCAGTCGCCGATGCCCTTCACCACCGGCGCGTTGACGGCCTTGGTCTCCGGCTTGTGGTCGATCGCCTCGCCACCGTTGCCGAGCACGACTTCGCAGACCTGCGCGGCGGGCTTCTGGAAGCGGATCGCGAACCCGCAGGCGCTCGGGCCGTGCGCGCGCGCGAAGTCGGCGGCGAAGCTGTCCGGCTCCTCGTTCACCAGCAGGTTGACGCCGCCCTGCCGGTACACGGTGATCGCGCGCGACCGGTGGCGCATCACGGCGGTGAAGCCGAGGCGCCGGAAGTAATCATGCAGCAGCGCCGCCTTGCCTTCCGGCGCGGCGAATTCGACGAACTCGAACCCGTTGATGCCCAACGGGTTTTCGAATGTGGTGACCTGCATGCCGAGATTGGGCTGCGCGTTCATGGGGGAACTCCTGAAGTCGACGCCGGGTGCGGCGGGGGATTGGAAGCCGGGCGGACGCTTGCGGCAGGCACGGCCTGATTTATAGTTTCAGATGAAACTACTTGCAAGGCGCGACGCAGCATGAGCCTGAACCGAGACGCCGCCACGCTCGATCTCGAGCACTTCCTGCCCTATCGGCTGTCCGTGCTGAGCAACCGCGTGAGCGGCGCGATCGCGCGGATGTACTCCGAGCGCTTCGGCCTCGGCGTCACCGAGTGGCGCGTAATGGCCGTGCTCGGCCGCTATCCGGACCTGTCGGCCGGTGAGGTCGCGCAGCGCACGGCGATGGACAAGGTGGCCGTCAGTCGAGCGGTGGCGAGCCTGGTCGAGGCCGGGCGGGCCGAACGCGACACCCACGACGGCGACCGTCGACGTTCCGTGCTGCGCCTGAGCGCCGCCGGCCGCGACATCTACGACCAGGTGGCACCGCTCGCCGTCGCCTTCGAGAAACGCCTGCTCGACGGCATGGCGCCGGCCGAATGCGACGCGCTGTTCCGTTTGCTCGATCGGCTCGACGAGCTGGAGTTGCAGGCCGAGTCGCAGCTGCCGGGTATCTGAATCGGGCCGCCCGGAAGCGGCCCGGAAACAAGAAAAGGCGGCCCGTAGGCCGCCTTTTCCGTGTCGCGAGTGCAGCGTTACTTGATGCCGTGCATCAGCTTCTGAACCAGCGGCGCGATCAGGAACAGCAGCAGGCCGGAACCGGCGAGCAACCAGAAACCGGTCGTGTACGCGTGCAGCGCCGAGGCCGTCGTCATGCCGGTCTCGCCGCTCGCCTCGCCGGCGAAGATGCCGGCCAGGTTGTTGCCGATGGCGATCGACAGGAACCAGCAGCCCATCGCGAAGCCTGCCGACCGTGCGGGCGCCAGCTTGGTCGTCATCGACAGCCCGATCGGCGACAGGCAGAGCTCGCCAATCGACTGGACCACGTAGACGACGAACAGCGTCCAGAACGGGATCTTCAGGCTCTGCGGGTCGACCAGCTTGGTCAGCGCGAACATCAGCAGCAGGAACGCGGCGCCGTTGAAGATCAGGCCCAGGCCGAACTTGCGCGGGATCGACGGATTCGTCCGACCCATCGCCACCCAGATCCACGCCATGATCGGCGCGAAGATGATGATCGCCACCGAGTTGACCGACTGGAACCACGCCACCGGGAACGTCCACCCGCCCAACTGGCGGTTGACGATCTTGTCGGCCAGGAAGTTGAACGAGCTGCCGGCCTGTTCGAAGAAGGTCCAGAAAAGCACGTTGAACACGAAGATGATGATCATCGCGATCACCTTGTCCCGTGCCACGCGGCCTTCGCGAATCGCTTCAAGAAGCAGCATGATCATCGGCGGGATGATCAGCGCCATCAGAACGTACTGCAGGATCTTGGCGTCGATGGTGAGCAGGTAGTAGAAAACCGGAACGCCGATCACCAGGCCAAGCAACGCGACCAGCGCCGTGCGGCCCATGCTCTCCTTTCCGACCGGGGGCAGGCCGATGCCCTTGAGCTGGCTGCGCCCGAACCAGAACCAGACCAGGCTGAGGATCATGCCCACGCCGGCAGCGATGAAGACGATCTTGTAAGCCGGCATCGCGTCCGTGCCGAACAGCTTCTGTGCGAGGTACTGGGTGATCACGGGCGAAATCATCGCGCCGAGGTTGATGCCCATGTAGAAGATCGTAAAACCCGAATCTCGCCGCTGGTCCTCGGGGCGGTACAGCTTGCCCACCATCGTCGAGATGATCGGCTTGAACAGGCCGTTGCCGACGATCACGGTCGCCAGCCCGAGCTTGAATACCTGTTCGCTCGGCACGGCGATCATGAAGAGCCCGAGCGCCATCACCACGGCGCCCAGCAGGATCGAGCGCTGGTAGCCGATCATCTTGTCGGCGACCCATCCGCCGAAGATCGCGCCCGCGTACACGAGCGCCAGGTAGGCGCCGTACAACTCGCTCGCCGGCTTCTCGCCCGTCGCGTCGCCCCCATGGAACTGCGCGACGATGTAGAGCACCAGCGCCCAGCGGATTCCGTAGAACGCGAAGCGCTCCCAGAACTCCGACATGAAGAGCATCCACAGCGGGCGTGGATGACCCAGTACCTGCTTGAACTCGGGTGGATTGGATGAACCGCCATCCCCGAACTGCAGGGGCGGGCCCATCGGTTCCGCGGCATCGGGTACTTGCACACTCATTCGGTGATTCCTGGAAGGCATTCGATGGATGTCGCCGCACGGACGGCGGACGCCTGCAACCGGCCGAGAATGTCCGAACGCGCCGCAAGGCGTCAAACGATTCCGCGGTGTTGCAATGCAGCAGCCTTCAGCCTGAACGGCTCAGGCGCCAGCGTGCCGATGGCCTCCGCCGCCGGGATGGCCTCGCCATCGACCGCCGCGTCGCTCAGTACGCCTGGCCCTGGTCGATCCCGATCCTCGTGCGCACCTCGAAGAGCTCGGGGAAGAACGAGAGCTCGAGCGCCTGCTTGAGGAAGCCGACGCCCGACGACCCGCCCGTGCCGCGCTTGAAGCCGATGATCCGCATCACCGTGCGCATGTGGCGGAAGCGCCAGAGCTGGAACTGCGTCTCCAGGTCGACGAGGTCCTCGCACAGCTGGTAGGCGGCCCAGTGGGTTGCCGAGTCCTCGTAGATGCGCTCCAGCATCGGCAGCAGGTCCGGGTCGGAGACGTGCGTCGTCGACCAGTCACGCTCGACCCAGCGCGCCGGCACCGCATGGCCATGCCGCGCGAAGTAGCGCAGCGCCTCGTCGTAGAGGCTGGGCGCGTGCAGCAGCGATTCGAGCAGCGCATGCGCCTCGGCGTCGTGCGCGAACACCTTCAGCATCCCGGCGTTCTTGTTGCCCAGCAGGAACTCGATCTCGCGGTACTGCAGCGACTGGAAACCCGACGAAGGGCCCAGGATGTCGCGGAACTTCATGTAGTCGGCCGGCGTGAGCGTCTCCAGCACGGACCACATCTCGGTGAGCTGTCGCAGGATTCCCTTCACCCGCGCGAACACCTTCTGGCAGGCGCCGATGTCGTCGGCCCGCAGCAGGCCGACCGCCGCGTGCAGCTCGTGGATCATCAGCTTCATCCACAGCTCGCTGACCTGGTGCTGGGTGATGAAGAGCAGTTCGTCGTGCTGCGGGGGGTCCGATAGCGGCTGCTGCGCCGACAGCAGGCGGTCAAGGCGAAGGTAACCGCCATAGGTCAGCCGGCCGGCCAGTTCGGTGTGGACGCCGCTCTCCAGCGGGCGCTCATTGTTCTCGACGGTCATCGCGGGTTCCCGGTGCGACCCGGAAGCGTAGCGCAGGCGCGGCAGGCCGGTACTGGCCAGTTCAATCGACCGACCGCGCCACCTCCGCGCCAGCGGGTGCGACCCGGCGCGACGGCCGCACCCGACGCCGTCCCGTCGACGGATGCCGCAGCGCGCAATGCCGCTTAACAAGCGCGCCGGTAGAATCTTGCGCTTTACGACGCACCGGACCGACGGATGACGCTCGCGGCAAGTTTCGAAATCGAATACCTGCAGTACCTCGGCCCGGACGGCGTGCCCGTCGCGGAGTTCCCCGAATCCCTTCGCGACGCCGCGCTGCTGCTGCCTCTGTTCAAGCAGATGCTGTACGTGCGCACGTTCGATACCAAGGCCATCGCGCTGCAGCGCACCGGCAAGCTCGGCACGTATGCCGCCTGCCTGGGCCACGAGGCCACGCACGTCGGCATCGGCGCCGCGATGCGCCCCGAGGACGTGTTCGCGCCCAGCTACCGCGAATACGGCGCGCAGTTCATGCGCGGCGTGCGCCCGCGCGACGTCCTGATGTACTGGGGCGGCGACGAGCGCGGCAACGATTTCGAAGGCCCGAAGAACGACTATCCGTGGTGCGTACCGATCTCGACGCAATGCCTGATGGCGTCCGGCGCGGCGCTTGCGTTCAAGCTGCGCAACGAGCCGCGCGTCGCGGTGGCCTGCTGCGGCGACGGCGGCTCGTCGAAGACCGATTTCTACGCCGGCCTCAATGCCTCCGGCGCGTTCACCTCGCCGCTGGTGCTGTGCGTGATCAACAACGGCTGGGCGATCAGCGTGCCGCGCGGGGCGCAGACCGGCGCCAAGACGCTCGCGCAGAAGGGCCTGGCTGGCGGCCTGTACTGCCTGCAGGTCGACGGCAATGACCTGGTCGCCGTGCTCGAGGCCATGCGCCGCGCCACCGAGCGTGCGCGCAGCGGCCAGGGCGGCAGCGTCATCGAGTTCATGACGTACCGCCTGCACGACCACACCACCGCGGACGACGCGCGCCGCTACCGCGGCGAGCAGGAAGTGAAGGACGCCTGGACGCGAGAGCCGTTCCTGCGCCTGCGCAAGTACCTCGTCGACCAGAAGCTCTGGGACGAGGCGCAGGAAAAGGCCTGGATCGAGGAGTGCGGCAAGCTCATCGACGTCGAGATCAACGCTTATCTGGAATGCCCGGTGCAGCCCGTGGAAGCCATGTTCGACTATCTCTACGGCGACATGCCGGAAGACGTGCGCGCCCAGCGCGAGTACGCGATCTCGCTGGAGAATCGTCGATGAACGCGCAGGTCAAGCCCGATTCCACCGCGATCACGCTGATCGAGGCGATCACGCAGGCGCTCGCCTACGAGATGCGCAACGACCCGTCGGTGCTGGTGCTCGGCGAGGACGTCGGCGTCAACGGCGGCGTGTTCCGCGCCACCGCCGGCCTGCACGCGCAGTTCGGTTCGCAGCGCGTGATCGACACACCTCTGGATGAGACGACGATCGCCGGCCTCACCGTCGGCCTTGCGTCGCAGGGCATGAAGCCGGTCGCCGAAGCGCAGTTCGACGGCTTCATGTACCCGATGGTCGACTTCATCGTCTGCCACGCCGCACGCATGCGCTATCGAACGCGCGGTCGCCTCACCTGCCCGATGGTGCTGCGCGTGCCGTGGGGCGGTGGCATCCGTGCGCCGGAGCATCACTCCGAGGCGAACGAGGCGATCTTCACCAACGTGCCGGGCCTGCGCGTGGTGATGCCGTCCTCGCCGCAGCGCGCGTACGGCATGCTGCTGTCCGCGATCCGCGATCCCGATCCGGTGATCTTCTTCGAACCCAAGCGCATCTACCGCCAGTACAAGGAAGTGGTCGCCGACGACGGCGAGGCGCTGCCGCTCGACGTCTGCTACGTGCTGCGCGACGGCACTGACCTGACGCTCGTCACGTGGGGCGCGCAGGTCAAGGAAACGCTCGAGGCCGCGGAAAAGCTCGCCGGCGAAGGCATCAACTGCGAAGTGATCGACGTCGCCACGCTGCGCCCGCTCGACTTCGCGACCATCGCCGAGTCCGTCGCCAAGACCGGCCGCTGCGTGATCGTGCACGAGGCGCCCAAGACCGCGGGCTTCGGTGCCGAGATCGCCGCGCGCCTGGCCGAGGAGTCGATGTTCGACCTGCTCGCGCCGGTCGAGCGCGTCACCGGCTACGACACGCACATCCCGCTGTTCCGCCTCGAGATGAAGTACCTCCCGAGCGTGGACCGAATCGTCACCGCCGCCAGGCGCGCGATGGCGGCCGGCTGACGCGATGACGCCCAAGGGCGACGCGATCGACCTCTCGGCCAAGCTCGCCGCGTTCGGCGAGCAGTGGTCGCCTCGCGTCGTGGCGGAAATGAACGACGTGCAGTTCAAGGTCGTGAAGCTCGAAGGTGACTTCGTGTGGCATTCGCACGACGAGACCGACGAGACGTTCATCGTGCTCAAGGGCGAGCTGCGGGTCGGTTATCGTGACTCCGAAGTGACATTGCGCGAAGGCGAGATGATCGTCATTCCGCGCGGCGTCGAACACATCACCCGCGCCGCCAGCGAATGCCACGCGCTCATCATCGAGCCGCGCGGCGTGGTCAACACCGGCGACGCACACAGTCACCTGACGGCGACCAACGACGTCTGGGTCTGAACTCTTTCAGGAACGAGCAACGCATGAGCACGCAGAAGACCTTCTTTCTCCCCGACCTCGGCGAAGGCCTGCCGGACGCGACCATCGTCGAGTGGTACGTCAAGGAAGGCGACGTGATCCGACTGGATGACAACCTCGTGTCGATGGAAACCGCGAAGGCCGTCGTCGACGTGCCCTCGCCGGTCTCCGGCAAGGTGCTCAAGCTCGCTGGCGGCGCGGGCGACGTCGTCGTTACCGGCACGATGCTGGCGACGTTCGAAATCGACCCGTCGATGCCGCAGCGCGCCGAAGGCCAGGACACCGGCCACCACCACGGCGGCGCGGCGTCCATCTCGCACGGCCACGGCGCGGGCGGCGAAGCCCCGGTGG
>NZ_VTRV01000039.1 GCF_008274655.1 Cognatilysobacter lacus
CCGGCGCGCGCTCGATGCAGGACGACCTTGCGTCGCTAGCAGGCCCCGTCAGCGTGCTGACCAAGCACAAATGCCGCGTGGTCTGGACGGAGCCGGGCGCGGTCGCCACGCCGCGCGTCGCCGAATGGCTGGCGCTGGACGCGCCGCGTCCGATCCTCGACGGCAGCGTGCTCAGCCGCCCCGGCCTGTTCGCATGGGACCGCGTCGACCCCGCATCGGCGCTGCTCGCCCGCTATCTGCCCGGCCACCTCACCGGGCGCGCCGCCGATCTCGGCGCCGGCTGGGGCTACCTGTCCGCCGAACTGTTGTCGCGCAACCCGGGCCTGGTCGCGCTCGACGCCTTCGAAGCGCAGTACCGCGCATTGCCGCTGCTCGAGCGCAACCTTGCGCGGTTCGCGCCGGGCGTCGTGGTGTCGACGCGCTGGGCGGACGTCACCGCCGGCATCGACGACCGCTACGACGTCGTGATCAGCAATCCGCCGTTCCACGCCGAAGACCGCACCGATCGCCCGGAACTCGGCCGTCGGTTCATCGAGGCCGCCTCGCGCGCACTGAAGATCGGCGGGCACTTCTTCATGGTCGCCAACCGCCACCTGCCGTATGAGGCCACGCTGTCGGCGATGTTCAAGGACGTGCGCCTGCTCGCCGACGCGCGCGGCTTCAAGGCCTACGAGGCGCGCCGATGAAGCTGCTGCGCGTGGTCGCCAACCTGGGCTATGGCTCGCGCAAGCAGGTGCAGCAGATTTTCCGCGAAGGCCGGATCACCGACGCCGCGGGCGACGTGCTCTACGCGGACGACGTGCGCGACCCCGGCGACGTGCGCATCGATGGCGAGCCGCTGGATCCGCCGACCGGCATCGTTTTGATGCTGCACAAACCCGTCGGCGCCACATGCTCGACGAAGGACGCCGGCCGCCTCGTCTACGACTACCTTCCACCGCGCTTCCGCCTGCGCGAGCCCGTGGTGTCGACGGTCGGTCGACTGGACCGCGACACCAGCGGCCTGCTGCTGATGACCGACGACGGCGCGCTTCTGCACCGGATCATTTCGCCCAAGCACAACGTGCCCAAGGTGTACGAGGCCATGCTTGCGCAGGACCTGCGCGGCGACGAGGCGACGACCTTCGCCAGCGGCGAGCTGATGCTCGACAACGAGACCACGCCGCTCGCGCCCGCGACGCTCGAGGTGATCGATGCACGCCATGCGCGGCTGACGATCAGCGAAGGCCGTTACCACCAGGTACGCCGGATGTTCGCGGCGGTGGGCAACCACGTGGTCGCGCTGCATCGAAGCCGCGTCGGCGGCCTCGGGCTCGGTGACCTGCCGTCGGGGCAGTGGCGGATGCTGGAACGGGGCGACGTCGACGCGATCTTCGCGAGCTGATCGCGCGTTCGTCAGCGCACGGGCCGTTGCAGTTGGAACACGTCTTCGACGCCCGTGCCGAGCGCTTCGGCGATGAGGAACGCGACCTCGAGCGACGGCGAATATTTCGCGCCCTCGATCGCGATCACCGTCTGCCGCGTGATGCCCGCAACGTCGGCAAGGTCCTGCTGGGTGATACCCGCATCGAGCCGCAGCTCCCTCAAGCGATTGGTGAGGCGCTGCGTCGACTTGCCCACGGTCAGAGCCCTCGTCGATACAGGGCCAGGCGCGTCGCGATCTCCACACCCTGCGACAGCACCAGCGCGCCGAACAGCACGTGCATGACGGCGAAGTTTCCCGGCACGTTCAGTGCCACGGCCAGCGAGGCGAACACGCCGATAGCCAATACGTGCGAGCCGATGCGGCTGGCGCGCAGGTCGATTCGGGTATCGCGCTCGTCGTGCTGCAGGCCATGCGCCAGTTCGCGACGCGCGGCGATCGCCAGCACGACCTGCCCCGCGACCTGGAAAGCCACCAGCGCGAATACCGCCGCGGCGAAGCGCGCAATGTCGGCCGGTGCCACGTTGGCGGCGTGGCCCGGCAGCACGTCGGCGAAGTAGCGGGCGTAAACCGCCACCACGGTGATCAACACGACCCACTGGCTCTTCTCCCTGAAGGAAATCGGCATGACGATAGCTCCGTGTTGGTATGAAAAAGCTTACATCGGAGTCTGCGACGGCCGCGTCAAACATGTCAAGAAAAATTTACATCAGGGCGCCGTCAGCAACCGGCGGTAACCCTCGACGCCCAACCGCCGCATCGTCGCGACGTTGCGCTCGACGATCGCGTCCGGATCCGGATAGGCCGCCACCGCGCGATCGATGCTCGACTCGCGCAGCAGGTGCAGCGTGGGAAAGGGCGTGCGGTTGGTGCAGTTCGACGGGTCGTCGGCCGGCTCGCCAGCAAACACGTACTGGGGATGGAAGCTCGCGACCTGGATCTCGCCTTCCAGCCCGAGCATCCGCACCGTCATGTCGGCGACGTCGAGGAAGTCGTTGTAGGCGAGGAAGTCCTGCAGCACGTGCGGATGCACGATCAGCGTGGTGTCGACGACATCGGCGGGTGTGTCGGCGAGCAGCCGCAGTTCGCGCTCGAGCGTTTCGCGCAGCGCGTCGATTTCGCGCGTATCGCTGAGCACGAATCGCACCTGCTGCTTGACGTGCACCGCCTTCGCGAAGGGGCAGAGGTTGAGCCCGATCACCGCACGCTCGAGCCAGCGGCGCGTCGCGGCGATCTCGGCGGGCTCGACCGTGTCCATCTCAGTCGCGGAAATTGTCGAACTGAAGCGGGCGCTCGAATTCCATGCCGCGCAGCAACTGCATCGCGGCCTGCAGGTCATCGCGCTTCTTGCCGGTGATGCGCAGCTTCTCGCCGTTGATCTGGCTGTCGACCTTGAGCTTCGCGTCCTTGATCGACGACTGGATCTTCTTCGCCAGCTCGCGCTCGATGCCCTGTTTCACCGCCACCGTCTGGCGCGCCCCGGCGACGTTGGTGAGCACGTCCTTGAACTCGAGGCAGCGTGCATCGATGCCGCGGGCGATCAGGCGCGTGCGCAGGATGTCGTTCATCTGCTTGAGCTGGAATTCGCTCGGCGCGGCGAGCGCGATCGAGGCGCCTTCGGCCTCCAGCTCGAAGCTGGCCTCCACGCCCTTGAAATCGAAGCGCGTGGTGAGCTCCCGATTGGCCTGGTCGATGGCGTTGGTGAGCTCGTGGGTGTCGACTTCGGAGACGACGTCGAAGGAAGGCATGGGGGCTCCTGGGGCGGCGCCGGACGATGGGCCGGCAGGCGGGAAGTGTAAGGCGAAGGCCTGCAGCGGCTTGGAGCCAGGACTGCGGGGACGCCACATCCGCGCCGGATCGGACACATCCACGCGACCCGCACGCGCCGCCTGCACAAGATGCATGCCTTGGGCCGGCGCCGCGCTGATGCACCGACCGGTCCTACCAAAGCGCCGCACGGCGCCCCATTCGCAATACACCCCGACAGCGCGACCCCATGCCCCTTCTGCTGCCAATCGCCCTGCTTTGCGTCGTGCTCGCCGTCGGCTTCCTGCTCGGCCTGGTGGGCATGCTGCGTCGGCCGTTCCAGGCGCCACGCTGGCAGCCGGTGTTTGCATGGATGCTGACGCTGCGAGCGTTGCTGCTCACGCTCGGAATACTCGTCGCGTTCGGCATCGCCGCATGGCGACATCCCGACGCCGTGGGCGCGCTGGGGCTCGGCCTACTGGCCGGCGCCGTGCTCGGCGCAGGTTCCGCCGTGACTGCCGGCCTGCAGCGCAACGGCACGTTTACGCTGCAGCGCCCACATCGCCTCTTTGCGGTGCTGGTGGCACTGGCCGTGCTGGGTCGCGCGCTCGCAAGCCTCGTCGACATGATCGCCGGCCGCGATGCCGCCGGGCTCCTGCCCATGCTCGGAGGGTTGCTCGGCGGCTACGCACTCGCGCATTCGATCGTGTTGCGCATGCGGCTCGCGCGCCGAGCGCGGTTGCAGCCGACGCGTTGACGCGGCACGGTGGTCGCCCCCACAGGCGGCCGCCATGTCCGATCACCCCACGCGTTCCATCGCGCTCATGCTCGGCGCGGTCGCCGGTTTCTCGCTGATGGACGCCGGGCTCAAGCACCTGAGCATGCATTACCCGGCGTTCCAGGTGGCCGCGCTGCGCGGCGCGTCGTCCCTGCCGTTCGTGCTGGCCTGGGCGCTGCACCGCGGCGGCATCGGGCCGTTGCTACGCGTTCGCTGGCGCCTTCACCTGCTGCGCGGCGCGCTGGGCGTGGCGATGATGGCCGCGTTCGTCGATGCGTTGAGAACACTGCCGTTGTCGACGGCGTACTCGATCTTCTTCATCGCGCCGCTGCTCGTCACAGGCCTGTCGGTGCCGATCCTCGGCGAGAAGGTGGGGCGCCGCCGCTGGATCGCGATCGGCATCGGCCTGACGGGCACGCTGGTGCTGCTGCGCCCGACCGGCGCGGGCGTGGTGAGCATCGCCGCGCTCGAGGTGCTGCTCGCCGCCACGATGTATGCCGTCAGCGCCGTGACCGTTCGACTGCTCGCGCGCACCGACAGCACGCAGTCGATGATGGTGTGGCTGATGGCGTTGATGGCGTTCGGCGCGGGCGTGCTCGCGTGGCCCCAGTGGCAAGCGGTGCGCGCGGACGATGCCTGGCTGATCCTGGGCATCGGCATCGCCGGCGGGCTTGCGCAATACGCACTGACCGAGGCCTTTCGGCTCGGCGAGGCCTCGTTGATCGCGCCACTCGAGTACACCGCGCTGGTGTGGGGCGTCCTGTTGGACGTCTCGCTGTGGGGCGTATTGCCCGATGCGGTGACATGGCTCGGCGCCGCGATCATCGTGGGCAGCGGGCTGTACCTGTTGCGCCGCGAGCGCGTGGCCGGCGCGGTGCCGCCGATCGTTACGGCGCCGTAAAACCGACCGGCGGTGCCCGGCCGCTACGGCCGCTATTCCATCCTCCGCGCTCACACTCATGGAGGGGAATGGCATGGCACGCACCAACATCTGGATCCCGATGCTCGCGCTCGTCGCGGCGACCGCTTACCTGCAGCCCGCCGCCGCGGCGCCGGCCGCGCGACAGAGGCCCGCGATCGAACGTCGCGGTCAGGACCTGCTGCCCAGCGCGCAGGCGCTGCGCCTGAGCCGCGCGCACAAGTCCGCGCCGGCCCCGGGCACCACCGCCGCAGCGGTCACCGTGGACGACGTGGGCGACGTCGATTCGTTCGACCGCAACCTGAAATGGCTCGGCGTCACCAACGCCTTCGTTACGCTCGACTCCGCGTGTGATCCGGCGACCACCGAGCATTGCCAGGTGATCGGCCCCGGCCAGACGAATTTCAACTTCGCCGATGTCGCGCACATCACGCTGCCGGGCAAGTCGGCGAAATCGCTGATGTGCTACTGGTTCTCGCCGGTGATCAACGTGACCTACAGCAACCCCGGCCCGACGCCGGCGGTCTCGCTGCTGCGCTACAACCCCACGCTCACCGTCGACAACCCGATGCTGTCCGATCCGGCGCTGATCGACCCCAACACGGGCCTGCCCTTCGGCGGGCACCTGACCACCAGCATGACGTCGTCGGAATTCTTCCAGGTGCCGTTGCCGCCGGCCACGACGATCAGCGAGCGCACGCGTGATTCCGCGGTCTGCATCGCCGGCTTCCTCAATCGCCGCATGATGATCGACACCTACGGCTTCAGCGAGGCGCAGGCCGACGAGTTCTTCAAGAAGCCGATGACGATCCATCTCAACGTCAGCGGCGCGGTACGCGGGGTGGCGTTGGCGAACTTCGTCTTCGGACTTCGCATCATCGGCGACTGACGCGCCGCCTCGGCGGGGCCGGCGGGGGCAACTCCGGCGGCCCCCCTTCGCCGTAGAAGCGCTGGCATGTATCGCACCAGAACGCGCGGCGTTCCTTCTTCCCGAGGTGCCGGCAGAAGCTTAGCGGCGTGCCGTCGCGCGGGCACGCCTTCTTGGCGTGCACCTGCCAGTGCTTGCGCAGTACGCACGCCTTCTTCCAGTGGTAGAAATCGAAGCTGTAGGCACGCGCCTCGCGGATCATGTCGCCCAGCTTGCGCGAGGGCAGGTCGCCGACGCGCGTCTGCGGATGGATGCGCACCCGGTGCAGCACTTCGTTCTTGATGATGTTGCCGACCCCGGCGAACACGTCCTGTTCGAGCAATGCGTCGGCCACGATCGTGTCGGGCATCGCGTTGAGCTTCTTGCGCGCGGCGCGTGGGTTCCATTCGTCCGACATCACGTCGGCCCCCCAGTCGTAAACATCGTCGAGCGGTTCGTCGATGAAGCGCACGGAACACGAATAGAAATTGATTTCGCGCTTGCGCGTGAAGCGGAGCGTGAGCCGCGGCACCTTGTCGTCGCGCGCCTCGTCGATCGTGTAGCTGCCGAACATCAGCAGGTGGATTCGCACGGCGACGTCGCCGAAGTCCAGCAGCAGGTGCTTGCCCCAGGTGCGGATCGTATGCAGTCGCTTGCCGGCCAGGCGCTGCAGGTCCTGCGTGCTGTTGCCGCTGACCTCGCGCACGCGCAGGCCGGCCAGTGATTCCGCTTCCTCGCGCAGGATGACGAGCGATGGACCCTCCGGCATGCCTCAGCGCCCCAGCGCGTCGAGACTGCCCTGCAACGCGGCGGCCAGCGCCGCGTCGCCGCTTACCAGAGCCTTCCACTGCAGCACCACGCCCTTGCGACGACCCTTCGGAACGAGCCTGAGCCCGTCGGCATCGATGGTGAGCGTGTAGGCCTCGCCCTCGATATCGATCTCGCGACGCAGTGGGCCTTCGAGTTTCGTGGTCATGTCGGCAACTTCGGGGACTGCCAGCAGGCTAGGTGGCCGCAGCGGCAGGCGACGTGAATCCGGGCGTCGCGGTGCCGTTGGGCAGCCCGGAGTCGATGCAGCATCCGGTCCCGCCGGCGGGTATCGCCGAGAGCTTGGCGAACCGCGGCTAGCGACCGGTCGGGTGACCAGAGCTGCAATCGTTTGCAGATCAGCCCGGGAGCCCGGGGTTTGCCTGCTTCGCGGCAGGTCATGGGCATGAACGGGCGCTGCGGCCGGCGCACACGCCACGCTCCAGCGAGGCCCCGTCGGTGGCGCGTGCACATCGCGTTGATGGCGCGCACCGGGCATAGAGGCGAGAATGCGTTTCTTGGCGATATCGACTGCGGAGCCCTGAATGGCCGACCTGAAAGAAGCGCGCGTCCCGGACATCGGTGGCCACGACGGCGTGCCTGTCATCGAACTGCTCGTCGCCGTGGGCGACACGGTGACGCTTGACCAGGGTCTGGTCACGCTGGAATCGGACAAGGCGACGATGGAGGTTCCCGCGCCGTTCGCGGGCACCGTGCGCGAGATCAAGGTCAAGGTCGGCGACAAGGTGGGCGAAGGCGCGCTGGTGGCGATGATCGAACCGGCCGAGGCGGCCGCGGGCGCCCCGCCGGCGGGCCCGTCGAGCGAAGCCATGCAGCCGGGCAAGGCTCCGGCGCAAGTGGCCACCTCGCCGTCGCAGCCGCGCACGTCCGAAACACCCGAGCGCGTGGAACCCGTCGCGCCTTCGGGCCAGCCCGACAACCTCGCGCAGCGCGACATCGCGAGCCATGCCGGGGTTTCCGCCGTGGTCGCGCAGGCGTCGACGCCCGGCCTCGTGGGAGCCGCGCACGCGGCCATGCCCGCCATCGAGCCGCGCACGCCGCCGGTCACCTTCGACGCCAGCGAGTTGATGCCCGACACGGTGCCGTACGCCAGCCCCGCAGTGCGCCTGTTCGCGCGCGAGCTCGGCGTCGACCTGTCGCACGTGAAGGGCAGCGCCAAGGGCGGCCGTATCACCAGGGACGACGTGCAGGGCCACGTCAAGCAGGTGATGTCGGGTGCCGCGGCGGCGCCTTCGGCCGGCGGCTCAGCGCTCGGCGGCGGGCTCAACCTGCTGCCGTGGCCGAAGGTGGACTTCGCGAAGTTCGGCGCCGTGGAAGTGCGCGAGATGTCGCGCATCAAGAAGCTGTCCGGCGCGAACCTCGCGCGCAACTGGGCGATGATCCCGCACGTCACGCAGCACGACGATGCCGACATCACCGATCTCGAAGCGCTGCGCATCGCGCTGAACAAGGAGAACGAGAAGACTGGCACCAAGGTCACCATGCTCGCGTTCCTGATGAAGGCCGTGGTCGCCGCGCTGAAGAAGTACCCGGACTTCAACGCCTCGCTCGACGCGACCGGCGAGAACCTGGTGCTGAAGAAATACTTCCACGTCGGCTTCGCGGCCGACACGCCGAACGGCCTCGTCGTCCCGGTGATACGTGACGTCGACCGCAAGGGCGTGGTCGAACTCGCGCAGGAAACCAGCGAGCTGGCGACGAAGGCGCGCGACGGCAAACTCGGCCCGGCGGACATGAGCGGCGGCTGCTTCTCGATCAGCTCGCTCGGCGGCATCGGCGGCACGAGCTTCACGCCGATCGTCAACGCGCCGGAAGTGGCGATCCTCGGTGTATCGAAGTCGGCGATGAAGCCGGTCTGGGACGGCAGCGCCTTCCAGCCGCGCTTGATCCTGCCGCTGTCGCTCAGTTACGACCACCGCGTGATCGACGGCGCATCGGCAGCGCGCTTCACCAGCTATCTCGCGCAGTTGATGGCCGACATGCGCCGCGTGTTGCTCTGACGATGCGGCAGGCCCCGGCGTCGCGCGAACTGCACGCCGCCGGCGCGCGCATGCGCGACGTTGCCACCGATGGCTGGCAGGGCGTGCAGCCGTTCCTCGATTACGAGCTGGTGCATGTCGCCGGCCTGCAGCTGACGGTCGGCGACCTCGCCTCGGCTTTGCTGCTGCTTGCGCTGTTCTTCGTCGCCTCCCGACTGGCGGCGCGCACACTGGCGCGCTACGGCGATCGCGAGGGTGTGGACACGGCCGCGGTCTATACGGTCAGCCGCGTCGCGCGCTATGCATTGATGGTGATCGGCTTCCTGGTCGCGCTCGAGGTGGCCGGGATCCCGGTGTCGAAATTCGCGGTGTTCGCCGGGGCGATCGGCGTCGGCCTCGGCTTCGGCCTGCAGGCGATCTTCAACAACTTCATCTCCGGCCTGATCCTGCTGTTCGACCGCTCGATCAAGATCGGCGATTTCGTCGAGCTGGAGTCAGGCGTGCACGGCGTGGTGCGGGACATCAAGATCCGCGCCACGCGCATCAGCACGAACGACAACCTCAACATCCTGGTGCCGAACTCGGAGTTCGTGAGCGGCCGCGTCACCAACTGGACGCTCCTGGAAACCTCGCGCCGCATGCGCATCCCTTTCGGCATCGCCTACGGTACGGACAAGGAGCGCGTGAAACAGGCCGCGATCGAGGCCGCGCGCGAGGTGCCGTTCACGCTCGAACACGAAGGCCCACGCGGGCCGCAGGTGTGGCTGGTCGAGTTCGGCGAGAGCCGGATGGAATTCCAGCTGATCGTGTGGATCAATGCCGACGCCACCAAGCGCCCGTCGACGGTCAAGGCGGCCTACAACTGGGCGCTGCACGGCGCACTGCAGCGCCACGGCATCGCCATCCCGTTCCCGCAGCGCGACCTGCACGTGCGCAGCCTGTTCGGCCATGAGCAGGGCGATGCAATCGCGTTGCTGCAGGGCCGCGCGTTGCCGGTCCAACCCGTCGAAACGGCGCCCGGGCCCGATGACCGCGAACTTGCGGCGCTGGCCGAGAACGACGCACAACGCGATCTCGAGCGCGAGATCCAGGAACACCCCCCGGCCGCCGACCACGGCGCCGCAGCGAAACCCGAGGAGAGATGATGGCTGCCCAGATCGAAGTGAAGGTTCCCGACATCGGCGGGCATGGCGACGTGCCGGTGATCGAGCTGCTCGTCGCTGTCGGCGATCGCGTCGCGAAGGACCAGGGGCTGGTCACGCTTGAGTCGGACAAGGCGACGATGGAAGTGCCGTCGTCGGCGGAAGGCGTGGTGCGCGAATTGCGCGTCAAGGTCGGCGACAAGGTTTCGGAAGGTGCGGTGATTGCGGTGCTGGAGAGCGATGCGGCCGCCGGCGCCGCGACGGCGTCGCCCGCTGCCGCGCCGTCGCGTGATGCCATCGCAGTGCAACCCTCGGCTAGCGCGGCCGAGGGCTATGGCGATTCCAGTCGCGGTATCCCGGCGTCGCAGGACGCGGCTTCCACGCCTGCATCCACGCCGGCACCCAAGGCTGCGGCGGCAAGTGGCCGCAAGGCCGACGTGGAATGCCGGCTGCTCGTGTTCGGCGCAGGCCCCGGCGGCTATACGGCCGCGTTCCGCGCCGCCGACCTCGGCCTCGAGACCGTGCTCGTCGAACGCTACCCGGCGCTCGGTGGCGTCTGCCTCAACGTCGGCTGCATTCCGTCGAAGGCGCTGCTGCATGCCGCCGCCGTCATCGACGAAGCGCAGCATGCGAAGGACTTCGGCGTCACGTTCGGCGAGCCGAAGATCGAACTCGATGCACTGCGCTCATACAAGGACAAGGTCGTCGGCCAGCTGACCAAGGGTCTGGCCGGCATGGCGAAGCAGCGCAAGGTGCGCACGGTGCAGGGCACGGGGCGCTTCGTGTCGCCGAACGAGGTCGAAGTGCAGGGCGAGGGCGGCACGCAGCTGATCCGCTTCGAGCAATGCATCATCGCCGCCGGTTCGCAGGCGGTGAAACTGCCGAACTTCCCGTGGGGCGATCGCCGCGTCATGGATTCGACCGATGCGCTGGAACTGGCCGAGATCCCGAAGTCGTTGCTGGTGGTGGGCGGCGGCATCATCGGGCTCGAGATGGCGACGGTGTATCGCGCGCTTGGCGCGCAGGTGACGGTCGTCGAGCTCGGCACGCAGCTGATGCCCGGCGCGGATACCGATCTCGTCAAGCCGCTCGCCGACCGACTGAAGAAGCAGGGCGTTGTCGTGCATCTCGAGGTCAAGGCCGCGTCCGTCGAGGCCTCCGACGCTGGCATCCGTGTCACCTTCGAAGGCGCGAAGGCGCCCGAGCCGCAGATGTACGACCGCGTGCTGGTCGCGGTCGGACGCAGCCCGAACGGCGCGAAGATCGGTGCAGAGGCCGCCGGCGTGCAGGTCGGCGAGCGCGGATTCATCCCGGTCGATCGGCAGATGCGCACCAACGTGCCGCACATCTTCGCGATCGGCGACGTTGTCGGCAACCCGATGCTCGCGCACAAGGCCACGCACGAGGGCAAGCTCGCCGCGGAAGTCGCCGCCGGCGAGAAGCGCGAGTGGGTGGCGCGCGTGATTCCGTCGGTGGCCTATACCGACCCCGAGATCGCGTGGGTGGGTGTCACCGAGACCGAGGCGAAGGCGAAGGGCCTGAAGGTCGGCGTGGGCAGGTTCCCGTGGGCCGCGAGCGGCCGCGCGATCGGCATCGGCCGCACGGAAGGCTTCACCAAGCTCGTCTTCGACGAAGCCACGCACCGCGTCATCGGCGGCGGCATCGTCGGCGTGCATGCCGGCGACCTCATCGCCGAGGTCGGGCTCGCGATCGAGATGGGTTGTGAAGTCGCCGACATCGGCATGACCATCCATCCGCATCCCACGCTCAGCGAGTCGGTCGGCATGGCCGCCGAAGTGTTCGAAGGCACGATCACCGACCTCTACATCCCGAAGAAGAAGTGATGCGTACGGTTGGCCTGATCGGCGGCATGAGCTGGGAGTCGACGCTGCCGTACTACCGGCTCGTCAACGAGCGCATCCGCGATCGGCTCGGCGGGCTGCACTCGTCGAAGCTGCTGCTCTACAGCGTTGATTTCGCGGAACTCGAGGCGATGCAGCGTGTGGGCGACTGGGAAGCCGCCGACGCGCTGATGACGGCCGCCGCGCGAGCCCTGCAGGCTGGCGGCGCGCAGGCACTGGCTATCTGCGCCAATACGATGCATCGCTCCGTGCCGGCGATCGAGGCGGTCGTCGACCTGCCGGTCCTGCACATCGCCGACGCCACGGCGCAGGCCGTGCGCGACGCCGGCCTTTCCCGCATCGCGCTGCTGGGCACGCGCTTCACCATGGAGCAGCCGTTCTATCGCGAGCGGCTCGAGCACGGCGGCCTGCGCGTGGTCGTGCCGGACGCTGCGCAGCGCGACGACGTCCACCGCGTGATCTACGACGAGCTCTGCCGCGGCCGGATCGTCGACGCGTCGCGGGATCGCTACCGCGCGATCATGGCCGCGCTGGTCGACGCCGGCGCCGAGGGCATCGTGCTGGGCTGTACCGAGATCGGCCTGCTCGTCGACAACGCGGACGCGACGGTGCCGCTGTTCGACACCACCGCCATCCACGCCCGCGCGATCGCCGACTGGCAGCTCGGATAGCCCGCTGACCGCCAAAAAAAGCCCCGGCACTGGGCCGGGGCGTGTCGCCTGCAGCGGCGGATCATCGACGAGGAGAGGCGTCACGACCGAAGCGGGCTGATCCTGGGACCGCGTCGGCTCCGGATGGTTCCTCAGGCAGCCCGAGGGCCCGGCCGGACGATCACCCCTGCCCCGGCGGCCGTTCCGGGTTGCCCGAAAACCTCACGCGCTCTATACTTTTGGGGCTCCACAGGGCGCTTTGGCGCCAGCCTCCAGACCGATGGAATCCCGCGTGCACGATCCACTGTCCGCAGGCCGTCGTCTGGCGTCGCGCGCAATCGTCTGGCAAGCCATCGCTACGGCCGTGGCCTCGCTGGCCTTCCTCCCCTTCGATGTGCGCGACGCGCTCGCGACGGCGGTGGGCGGCGGCGCGGTGGTCGCGGCGGCGGCGGTGTCGATGCTGATCGCCCTCGGCGGCGGCATCCGGCCTGCCGGCGTTGCGATGGCTAGGCTCCTGTTGGGAATGGCGGCCAAGTGGGCCACGGTCGCCATCGTCATTGTTCTCGGCCTCGCCGTCTGGCGCTTGCCTCCGATGCCGTTGCTGGTCGGGGTGATCGTGGCGACAGTGGCGGCCGTCCCGGCCCAACTTCTGAATCGATAGGTGTCTTCAGTGAGCGAGCAGACCGGTTCCGGCGGTGGCCTGAACGAGTACATCCAGCATCACCTCACCCAGAACACCATCCAGCTGGGCGGTGGCGGCTTCCACATCGACACGTGGGTGGTCTCGCTGGTGCTCGGCCTCATCTTCGTACTGTGGTTCGGCCTGGCCGCGCGACGCGCGACGGCCGGCGTGCCGTCGAAGGGACAGGCGTTCGTCGAGCTGATCCTCGAGTTCGTCGATGGCCAGGTAAAGGACACGTTCCACGGCGACCGCAGCTCCATCACCCCGCTGGCGCTGACGATCTTCGTCTGGGTCGTGATGATGAACTGCATGGACCTTCTGCCGCTCGACATGCCGGGCTGGCTGGTGCAGACCGCGTCCGGCAGCGAAGTCGCGCACCACACCTATTTCCGCTGGGTGCCCACGGCCGACCTCAACACGACGTTCGGGCTGTCGGTGCCGGTGTTCTTCATCATCCTGTATCACTCGATGAAGGCGAAGGGCATCGGCGGCTTCGGCAAGGAGCTGCTGACCGCGCCGTTCCACGGCCACGGCTTCGTCGCGGTGATCCTCGCGCCGTTCAACCTGCTGCTCAACCTGATCGAATACGCGGTCAAGCCGGTTTCGCTGGCGATGCGACTGTTCGGCAACATGTATGGCGGCGAGCTCGTGTTCATGCTCATCGCCGGCCTGCTGGGCGGCAGCCTCTACATGTTCGTGCCGGGCGTGGTCTTCAACGTCGCGTGGGCCCTGTTCCACATCCTCATCGTGCTGCTGCAGGCCTTCATTTTCATGATCCTGACGGTCGTCTACATCTCCGGCGCGTACGAGAGCCACTGATTCCGCTGTCGCGGTACCGCTCCACCCTTTCGTTCAACCCTTCAAATCCACTTAAATCGGCAGGAGAAACACCATGGAATTCATTGCTCATCTGCAGGGCATGACCGCGATCGCGATCGGCATGATGGTCGGCCTGGGCGCGATCGGCGCCTGCCTCGGCATCGCGCTGATGGGCGCGAAGTTCCTCGAGTCGGCCGCGCGCCAGCCGGAGCTGGTTCCGATGCTGCAGGGCCGCATGTTCCTGCTCGCGGGCCTGATCGACGCCGCGTTCATCATCGCGCTGGCCGTCGGCCTGCTGTTCGCGTTCGGCAACCCGCTGCTCGGCGCGGTCCAGGCCGCCGCGAACGCCGGTTGATCGCTGACGCACCTGCTGCAAGGCCGCCCGCAACCGCGGGCGGCTGACCGGGCGTCACCGCCCGACACGCGATTCCTGGAGCTGTCATGAATATCAACATGACCTTCTTTGGCCAGATGCTCACCTTCGCGGTGTTGATCTGGGTCACCATGAAGTTCATCTGGCCGCCGTTGAACGCGGCCATCGAGGAGCGTCAGCGCAAGATCGCTGATGGCCTCGCTGCGGCCGACAACAGCCAGAAGGCGCTGGAGCAGGCGCAGACCAACGCTGATGCGGCGATTCGCGAAGCGCGCGCCAAGGCCAACGAGATCATCGAGCAGGCCCACCAGCGTGCGAACCAGATCGTCGAGCAGGCGCAATCCGAAGCAGTGGCTGCGGGCAATCGGCAGAAGGACGTCGCGCAGGCCGAGATCGCTGCCGCCAGCAACCGTGCCCGCGAGGAACTGCGTTCGCAGGTTGCTTCGCTCGCCGTCGCCGGTGCCGAGAAGGTGCTTCGCCGCGAAATCGACCCGGGCGCACATCGCGTTCTGCTCGACGAGCTGGCCGCCCAGCTCTGACGGATGAGATCACGATGAGCCAGGCCCTGACCCTTGCCCGTCCCTACGCCCGCGCCGCGTTCAACGCCGCGCGGGACGAAGGTCGTATCAAAGCGTGGTCGGATGCGATGGGCTTCGCTGCCCGCGTCGCCGCCGACCCGCGCGCGCAGGCGGTGCTCAGGCATCCGCAGCTGACGTCCGAGAAGGCCTCGCATCTGCTCGCGATCGACGGTGCGGACGCCAGCGTGCACCGCTTCGTGCGGATGCTTGCCGACAATCGTCGGCTTGCGCTGCTTCCCGAGATCGCCGGCCTGTTCGAGCAACTGCGCGCCGAAGCCGAGCGCGTGGTCAAAGCGCGCGTCACCTCGGCCACCGCGCTGAGCGACTCGGAACTGGCATCGATCCGCGACGGCCTGAAGCGGCGCTTCGGTCGCGAGGTCGAGCTGGAAACCGCGATCGACGAATCGCTGATCGGCGGCGCGGTGATCGATGCCGGCGACGTGGTCATCGACGGCTCGGTCAAGGGCAAGCTCGCGCGCCTGCAGTCGGCGCTCGCCGCGTAGGCCCAAGAATTCATCTACTCCCGGCGCCCGCGCCGGAACCAGGGAAACTCCCATGCAGAACACGCTCAACCCGTCCGAAATCAGCGACCTGATCAAGACCCGCATCGAGCAGGTCGGCCTGGCTGCCGAAGCGCGCAACGAAGGCACGGTCACGTCGGTCTCCGACGGCATCGTCCGCATCTTCGGCCTGGCCGACGTGATGCAGGGCGAGATGATCGAGCTGCCGGGCAACACGTTCGCGCTCGCGCTGAACCTCGAGCGCGACTCGGTCGGCGCCGTGGTCCTGGGTGACTACGAGCACCTGCGCGAAGGCGCGGTCGCCAAGACCACCAGCCGCATCCTCGAAGTGCCGATCGGCGAGCAGTTGCTGGGCCGCGTGCTCAACGCGCTCGGCGACCCGATCGACGGCAAGGGCCCGCTGGGCGCCACGATGTCCGCGCCGGTCGAGCGCGTCGCGCCGGGCGTCATCTGGCGCAAGTCGGTCGACCAGCCGGTGCAGACCGGCTACAAGTCGGTCGACGCGATGATCCCGATCGGCCGCGGCCAGCGCGAGCTGATCATCGGCGACCGCCAGACCGGCAAGACCGCGATGGCCGTCGACGCGATCATCGCGCAGAAGGGCACCGGCATTAAGTGCATCTACGTCGCGATCGGCCAGAAGAACTCGACTGTCGCCAACGTCGTGCGTCGCCTGGAGGAGCAGGGCGCGCTTGCGCACACGATCGTGGTCGCCGCCACGGCGTCGGAATCGGCGGCGATGCAGTACATCGCGCCGTACGCCGGCTGCGCCATGGGCGAGTACTTCCTCGACCGCGGCCAGGACGCGCTGATCATCTACGACGACCTGTCCAAGCACGCCGTCGCGTACCGCCAGATCTCGCTGCTGCTGCGTCGCCCGCCGGGTCGCGAAGCGTATCCGGGCGACGTGTTCTATCTTCACTCGCGCCTGCTGGAGCGCGCCTCGCGCGTGTCCGAGGACTACGTCGAGAAGTTCACCAACGGCGCCGTGACCGGCAAGACCGGTTCGCTGACCGCGCTGCCGATCATCGAGACGCAGGCGGGCGACGTGTCCGCGTTCGTCCCGACCAACGTCATCTCGATCACCGACGGCCAGATCTTCCTCGAGACCGACCTGTTCAACGCCGGCATCCGCCCGGCCGTTAACGCCGGTATCTCGGTGTCGCGCGTCGGTGGCGCTGCGCAGACCAAGATCATCAAGAAGCTGTCGGGCGGCATCCGCATCTCGCTGGCGCAGTACCGTGAGCTCGCGGCGTTCGCGCAGTTCGCGTCCGACCTCGACGAAGCGACCCGCAAGCAGCTCGAGCGCGGCCAGCGCGTGACCGAGCTGATGAAGCAGAAGCAGTACGCGCCGATGCCGATCTCGCTGCAGGCGCTGTCGATCTACGCCGTCAACGAAGGCCACCTGGACGACGTGCCGGTCGCCAAGATCGGTGCGTTCGAGGCGGGCCTGCATTCGCACTTCGTGAACACGCAGGGCGAGCTGGCGGGCCGCATCGACCAGAGCGGCGCGTGGGACGACTCGATCGAGAACGCTTTCAAGCAGGTGATCGCCGAGTTCAAGCAGACGGGCAGCTGGTAATTCCAGTCGTCACCCGGGCGCTGTATCGCGCCCGATCCCGGTAGCAGCAGACAAGCGAGCGAGAGATGGCAGGCGGACGCGAAATCAAATCGAAGATCAAGAGCGTGCAGAACACCCGCAAGGTGACGCGCGCGCTTGAGATGGTCTCCGCCTCCAAGATCCGCAAGGCGCAGGACCGGATGAAGACCTCGCGCCCGTACGCGCGGGTGATGAAGCAGGTGATCGGGCACGTCGCGCAGGCCAATGGCGACTATCGCCATCCCTACATGGTCGAGCGCAAGGACGTGAAGCGCGTCGCCTACGTGATCGTCTCCAGCGATCGCGGCCTCGCCGGTGGCCTCAACAACAACATGTTCCGCAAGCTCGTCGGCGAGTTCCGTCGCTGGCACGAACAGGGCGTCGAGATCGACGTGGTGACGATCGGCCAGAAGGCGTCGGTGTTCTTCCGCCGCCTCAAGGTCAACCTGATCGGCACGACGACGCACCTGGGCGACATGCCCAAGCTCGAGCAGCTGATCGGCGTGATCAAGGTCGTGCTCGACGCGTTCGAGGCCGGCCAGGTCGATCGCGTGTTCCTCGCCTACAACCACTTCGTCAACACCATGACGCAGCAGGCGACGTTCGACCAGCTGCTGCCGTTGCCGCCTGCTTCGACGCGCGTGGCGCAGCACGACTGGGACTACATCTACGAGCCGGACGCGCAGACGGTGCTCGAACACGTGCTCACGCGCTACATCGAGTCGCTGGTCTACCAGGCCGTGCTCGAGAACATCGCGTCGGAACACGCGGCGCGCATGGTGGCGATGAAGGCGGCGTCGGACAACGCGACCAAGCTCATCGGCACGCTCAACCTCATCTACAACAAGGCCCGCCAGGCCGCGATCACCCAGGAAATCTCGGAGATCGTCGGCGGTGCCGCGGCGGTCTGATCGACGCCACCCGCTGAGCGCGTTCCCCGCGCCCGCATCCAACGAATCGGTTTACCAAGGAAACGATCCATGAACGCTCAGGTCACTCCCAGCACCACGGGCACCATCGTCCAGATCATCGGCGCGGTCGTCGACGTCGAGTTCCCGCGTGATGCGGTGCCGCGCGTGTACGACGCGCTGAAGGTCGACGGCACGGCGATCACGCTCGAAGTGCAGCAGCAGCTCGGCGACGGCGTCGTGCGCACGATCGCGCTCGGCTCGACGGATGGCCTGAAGCGCGGCCTCGTCGCCAACAACACCGGCCGCGCGATCGCGGTGCCGGTCGGCGCCGGCACGCTCGGCCGCATCATGGACGTGCTCGGTCGCCCGATCGACGAAGCCGGCCCGGTGCAGGCCTCGGAGTTCTGGGAAATCCATCGCGCGGCACCGTCGTACGAAGACCAGTCCTCGGGCAACGACCTGCTGGAAACCGGCATCAAGGTCATCGACCTGATGTGCCCGTTCGCGAAGGGCGGCAAGGTCGGCCTGTTCGGCGGCGCCGGCGTCGGCAAGACCGTCAACATGATGGAACTGATCAACAACATCGCGAAGGCGCACGCGGGCCTGTCGGTGTTCGCCGGCGTGGGTGAGCGTACCCGCGAGGGCAACGACTTCTATCACGAGATGAAGGACTCCAACGTCCTCGACAAGGTCGCGATGGTGTACGGCCAGATGAACGAGCCGCCGGGCAACCGCCTGCGCGTCGCGCTGACCGGCCTGACGATGGCGGAGTACTTCCGCGACGACATCGACCCGGCGACCGGCAAGGGCCGCGACATCCTGTTCTTCGTCGACAACATCTACCGCTACACGCTGGCCGGCACCGAAGTGTCGGCGCTGCTCGGCCGCATGCCGTCAGCCGTCGGTTACCAGCCGACGCTCGCCGAGGAAATGGGCGTGCTGCAGGAGCGCATCACCTCGACCAAGACCGGTTCGATCACCTCGATCCAGGCCGTCTACGTGCCCGCGGACGACCTGACCGACCCGTCGCCGGCGACCACCTTCGCCCACCTCGACGCCACCGTCGTGCTGTCGCGAAACATCGCCTCGCTGGGCATCTACCCGGCGGTCGACCCGCTCGACTCGACCTCGCGCCAGCTCGACCCGAACGTGATCGGCAACGAGCACTACGACGTCGCGCGCAAGGTGCAGTCGACGCTGCAGAAGTACAAGGAGCTCAAGGACATCATCGCGATCCTCGGCATGGACGAGCTGTCGGAAGAAGACAAGCAGGCCGTGTCGCGCGCGCGCAAGATCGAGCGCTTCTTCTCGCAGCCGTTCCACGTGGCCGAAGTGTTCACCGGCTCGCCGGGCAAGTACGTGTCGCTGAAGGACACGATCCGCGGCTTCAAGATGATCGTCGAAGGCGAGTGCGACCACCTGCCGGAGCAGGCGTTCTACATGGTCGGCGGCATCGAGGAAGCCTTCGAGAAGGCCAAGAAGATCAACGGCTGAGCCGGTTGATCTGCACGGCGCCGATGTGAGTCGGCGCCGACGCCCCGCGAACGAATCGAGAAAGACATGGCATCCACCATCCGTTGCGACATCGTCAGCGCCGAGCATGAGATCTACAGCGGCGACGCCGAGCTGGTCGTCGCGACCGGCGAACTCGGCGAGCTCGGCATCGCGCCGAAGCACGCACCGCTGATCACGCGCCTGAAGCCGGGCAAGGTCGTGGTGACCCTGCCGGGCGGCCAGCACCTGGACTTCGCGATCTCCGGCGGCATCCTCGAGGTGCAGCCGAACGTGGTGACCGTGCTTGCCGACACCGCAATCCGCGCCGAGGACATCGACGAGGCGGCGGTGCGTGCGGCGAAGGAAGAAGCCGAGCGCGTGCTGGCCAGCAAGGATCCGAAGATGAGCCTCGAGGAAGCGCAGGCGCAGTTGGCGATGTCGCTGGCGCAGCTCTCGGCGCTGGAGCGGTTGCGGAAGAACCTCAAGCACTGAGTTTCAAGTGTGCCTGTAGCGAAACGCCGGCCCAGCGCCGGCGTTTTTGTTTGCGGTGTCCGGAAGCTACTCACGCGTCTCGAACCGCAGGCCCTTTCAATTCGATCGTGTTGCCATCCGGATCGCGGAAATACAGCGACGGCCCGTCGCCCTCGGCGCCGAAGTTGGTCGAGGTGGGCTCGGCCACGTCGATGCCGTGCATCGCGAGGTGTTGGCGGATCGCCGCATCGTCGAACGGCTCGACGCGCAATGCGATGTGATCGACGTTGCGCGCGGTGTCGCGTGTAGCGTCCCCACCGCGCGCGCCGAGCCGTCCGGCGACGTCGACGAGGTCGATCATCGATGCGCCCGTGCGCAGATGGACGAGTCCGAGATCGTATCGCTCGCGCGCGATCGTGCAGCCGAGCACCTCGCGGTAGAAGCGCAGGCTGCGCGGGAGGTCGGTGACGCGCAGGACGACGTGGTCGATGCGGTGGATGTCGAAAGGGCGCATGGCATGGCTCCGGTCGGGACGACAGGATCGCGCGCCATCACGACCCGCGGCGGATAGTGGGTGGACCAGGCTGTCGCGCGGCGGTCTCAGCTGCAGCGAAGGCGATGGCGCAGCCTGTCTCGACGTGATGCGCGACGGCATCCAGCGAACCGATGAGACGACCGGCGGCATCACGTGCAGGGAACGCTTGTTAGTAATATTACTAACAGCATGAACTCTTCAGCGCCTGCCTCCGATATCGCCCGACTTGCCGGAGACGGCTTGAGGGGCGAGGTGCATGCGCTCGACGCGCTCTTGCGTGATCGCGCGATCTGGCGCGGCCGGGCGCCGGCGGCACCCGCGCGTGATGGCGTCGCTACGGGTTTCGGGTCGCTGGACGCCGTACTGCCAACGCGGGGCTGGATCGCGGCCGGCCTGAACGAAGTGCTGGTGCCCTGCGACGGCGTGGGCGAGCTCGAGCTGCTCTGGCCGCTGCTCGCGCAGGCGACCGCGGGAGGCGGGCAGGTCGCGCTGATCGCACCGCCTTACGTGCCCTATGCCCCGGCCTGGCATGCGGCGGGCGTGCGGCTCGAGCGGCTGCACGTGGTGCAGGCCGATCCGCGCGACGGCCTGTGGGCCGCGGAACAATGCATGCGTTCGGGTGCCTGCACGGCGGTGGTGTGCTGGCCGCAGACGTCCGACGACCGAGATC
>NZ_VTRV01000004.1 GCF_008274655.1 Cognatilysobacter lacus
CTGCTGCAGCTGCCGGCGCCGACCGCGGCGGCGATCGCGGTAACCGGCGTGTTGATCGCCGCGCTCTCGTGGCGGCGGCCACTGTCGAACGTGACCCGCGCGCTGCTGGCGATAGCGATCGTCGCGGCCGTCAGCGCGCAGTTCGGCTTTAACTTCGGGCGCGACACCGGCTGCGCGTTGCTCGGCGCGATGCTCGCGCTCAAACCCTCGGAAACCGTCAGCCTGCGGGACGCGCGCAGCCTGGTCGGATTCGCGCTGTTCGCGCCGTTCTCGACGTTCCTGCTCGACCAGGGTCCGACTTCGTTGGCTCTCGGACTGATCGGCGCGACGCTCGCGCTCGGCGCGATGCACCGGTTCGCAGCCGCCGAAGGTGGCGCGCCCACCGCGGGGTTCGCCGCACCGCTGAAACAGTCGCTGCGCCTGCTCGTGGGTGGGATCCCGCTCGCGCTCGCGATCTTCTGGCTTTTCCCGCGCATCGCGTCGCCGATGTGGGGCGTGCCCGGCCGCGCGCAGGCCAGGGTCGGCCTATCCGACACGATGTCACCCGGCGACTGGGTGGACCTGCTCGCCGACGACCGCGTCGCCGCGCGTGCGCGTTTCGAAGGCGCCACGCCGCCCAAGTCGGCGATGTACTGGCGCGGCCCGGTGCTGTGGTCGTTCGACGGACGCACGTGGCGGCGGGGCGCAGGCGCCGACGCAACACCGCCGTCGATAGTTCCATCCCGCACGCGCTGGACGTACACGCTCGAGATCGAACCGACGGACCGCAGCCAGCTGGTGGCGCTCGACCTTCCGCTGGAGATTCCCGCCGGCGCTACAGCGACCTCCGACTACTCGCTTCGCAGTGCGCGCGCATTGGCCGGCCTGACGCGCTGGCGCATGACGTCGTCTCCGCCCGCCGCGTTCGGCGCTACGTTGAGCGCATCGCAACGGCGTCGCGCACTGCAACTGCCCGGGGGCTTCGACCCGCGCACCGTCGCGCTTGGACGCGAGCTGCGGACGCGCCTGCACGACGACCGCGCGATCGTCACGTACGCCCTCGACTGGATCCATCGCGACTTCGCGTACTCGATCGCCGCGCCGCCGCTCGATCGCGATTCGATCGACGACTTCCTGTTCCGCACTCGCGTCGGCTACTGCGAGCACTTCGCGGGCGGCTTCACGATGCTGATGCGCAGCGCCGGCATCCCGACGCGCGTGGTCACCGGCTACGTGGGCGGTCAATGGAACCGCCTGGGCGGCTACTGGATGATCCGGCGCATGGACGCACATGCCTGGGCCGAAGTGTGGCTGCCCGGGCGCGGGTGGGTGCGCGTCGATCCCACCGCGGCGGTCGCGCCCGAACGCATCTACGACACGGTCGACGACCAGCTCCCCGACGGCGGCCTGTTCGAGACGCTGCAGGGCCCCCGCGGCATCAGTCAGGTCACCGACTGGCTGAAGCAGAACTGGAACGACATGGTGCTTGGCTTCAACGCCGACCGGCAGTCGCGGTTGCTGGCGCCGCTGGGCCTGCGCCGCATGGATCCGACGGAGCTGGCGATCGCGTTCGGTATTGCCGCGTCGCTCGCGCTGGGGCTGATGGTCTGGCTGGGAACCCGCGGCCCGCGCGAGCGCGATCCGGTGCTGCGCGCCTGGCATGCGCTCGATCGACGCTATGCCCGCTTGGGCCTTGGACGCGCGCCGCACGAACCAGCGACTGTCTGGGCTGAACGGATCACGAAGGCGCGCGCGACCGGCGCGGCGCAGCTGCAGGATCTCGTCGCCCGATTCACGCAAGCGCGTTACGCTGCCAATGTCGCGGACGGGGCGTCCGTGCGTGGGCTGGTACGCGAGCTTCGTCGCCACCGCCCTTCCTGATCACGTGCTGGACGCGCTCCCGTCCGGAGGCCGCCATGAACCCGAGCAAGACCGTACTTGTCGTCGCCCTCGCCGCTGCGCTCGCTGCATGCGCGAGCGTGCCGCAGCCGCTGCAGGGCCAGTTCACACCGCTCACGCCGCGCGAAGCCGTTGAACGCGACAGCACAGGCGCCGTGGTGCGTTGGGGTGGCCGCATCGTTGAAGTCGAGCCGCAGCCCAATCGCACCTGCTTCCAGATGATCTCGACCAAGCTCGACGTCTCCGGCCGCCCCTACTGGGCGAGCGACGACGTCGGCGGGCGTTTCATCGCGTGCCGAACAGGTTTCTACGACCCCGCGGTATTCGAGAAGAACCGCGAGGTGACCTTTACCGGCCGCATTGAGGGCTACGAATCGCGTCGTATCGGGCAGTACGACTACCGGGTGCCGCGCGTCGCCGCCGACGTGGTCTACCTGTGGCCCGTTCGCGAACGCGTCGACGTGATCGAGCGTCCCGCCCCGTGGCCGTGGTGGGGTTGGTGGTGATGCGCGACCGCTGACCGGTCCAATGGAAAAGCCCGCCGGAATGGCGGGCTTTTTCTTGCGGCGCAGCGCGCGACGCCCGTCAGTGTCGTGCCCCGAAGCCCCCGAGTGCAGCGCCTGCGAGCAGGTGCAGGTGGAGCTGGAAAACCGTCTGCCCGGCATCGCGCCCGGAGTTGACCACCACGCGGTAGCCATCCCGTGCGAAGCCCTCTCGGCGCGCGTAGTCGGCCGCCGCGAGCATCAATCGGCCCAGCAATGCGGCGTGCTCGGGCCTGGCGGCATCGAGCGATGCAATCGGCGTCTTCGGCACGAACAGCACGTGCACCGGCGCGGAAGGCGCGATGTCGCGGAAGGCGATCAGGTCGTCGTCCTCGAACACGATGTCCGCCGGTGTTTCGCGGCGGATGATCTTGCCGAACAGCGTGGTGTCGGAGTCGCTCATACGCACCTCATTCGCGGATTTCAGAACGCGTGCCGAAGGAATGGGACAGCGTGCCGCGGTCGACGTATTCGAGTTCGCCGCCAAGCGGCACACCGTAGGCGAGGCGGCTCGGCGTCACGCCCTGCTGCCGCGCCAGTTGCGCAAGGTAATGCGCCGTCGCTTCGCCTTCCACGGTCGGGTTGGTGGCGATGATCAGCTCGCGCACCTCGCCTTCAGCCAGGCGCGCGCTCAGGCGGTCGAGGCCAAGTTCGCGCGGGCCAATGCCGTCGAGCGGCGAAAGCCGACCCTGCAGCACGTAGTAGAGCCCGCGGTAGCCGGTCGCCTGTTCGATGGCGAGGCGATCAGCGGGTGTTTCGACGACGCAGAGCTGATCGACATCGCGCGACGCACTCGCGCAGACGTGGCAGACCTCGCTCTCGCTGAAGTCGCGGCAGCGCGCGCAATGACCGATGCGCACCACGGCCTCGGCCAATACCTGGGCGAGGTGCTGGCCGCCGGCGCGTTCGCGCTCGAGCACGTGGTACGCCATGCGCTGCGCCGACTTGCCGCCCACGCCCGGCAGCACGCGAAACGCTTCGATCAGTTGCTCCAGCAGCGTGCTCATGGGAACTCCGCCCACCTCGGCGAAGCATGCGGGCTCAACAAGGCACGCATCGACATGGCGCGCGCCTTGCTCAGAACAGGCCCGGCAGCTTCATGCCCGGAGGAATCGGCATGCCCGCCGTCGCCGACGACATGCGCGACTGCGATTCGGCATTGACCTTGTTCACGGCGTCGTTGAAGGCGGCGGCGATCAGGTCCTCGGCCATCTCGGGGTCACTCATCACGCTCGGGTCGATGCGCACCTTGCGGCACTCCATGCGCCCGGTGATCGTCACGCTGACCATGCCCGCCCCGGCGTTGCCGGTGACTTCGATCTTGGCCAGGTCTTCCTGTGCCTTCTGCAGGTTTTCCTGCATCTTCTGCGCCTGCTGCATCAGCTGGCCGATGTTTCCACGCATCGTCTGGACTCCTGGGTTTCGAAAAACGGTTGGCGTCAGCCTTCCAGCGGGCGCACGGATTCGGGAACGATTCGGGCGCCCTGCGCGACAAGCTTGCGCACGTCGGGGTGCTGTTCGAAATCGCGCTCGGCGGTCGTCTGCTTCGCGTCGCGCGCGCGTTCGAGATGGACGCGCACCGAATCGACCGGACGCGCCGGCGCTTCGAACCGGATCTGCGGCGCACGCCCGAAGCGCGGCACCAGCGCATCGGTGAGCATCTTCACCATCGCCGGGCCCTTGAGGTGTTCGTCGGACGGCTCGATGGACAGCGACAGCACGCCGGCGCTGCAACCAACGAAGCCGACGTTTTCCGCGAGTATCCGCGCCGGGCCGCGCAGGTCGCAGGCGGCGACCCAGTCGCGCCAAGCGTCGGCGTCCGCGATGCCGCTATCAGCGGCGACAGTTTCGGTCGGCATTTCGTGCGGCCGCACGTTGCCGCCCGTCGTGACGAACGTTGACGCGACCTCCGGGGACGTGGGCGCGTCGAGTCGAGGCGCCGCCAGCGTTTCAGCGCCATGACTGCGCGCGACCTCCTCCAGTGCGACGCCCGTCGCACCCGGCTTTCCCGTGTGCACGTTGGATGCGACCGGCATCGCCGCCGGTTCGGAGGTTGCGGCTGGCGTCGACGACGTCAGTGACGGCGTGGCGCGAGCCTGGGGATCCGCCGACGCGACCTCCACCTTGGCGCGCGAAAGCTCCGCACGTGCGGCAGCCGCTGCATCGCCGCGTTGACGCTGCGGTGCGGACGCGACCGGCCGCTCGCTGCGCACCGATGTGCCGTCGCTGCCGGCATCAGGCCGGAACGCCAGCATCCGCAGCATCACCATTTCAAATCCGGCGCGCGGGCCGGGCGCGAGCGGCAGGTCGCGGCGACCGTTGAGCGCCATCTGGTACCACAGCTGCACGAGCTCGGGCGCAAGCGCTTCGGCGAGCGCGTCGACCGCAAGACCCTCGACTTCCAGCACCGCGCCCGGCACCAGCTGCCGCACCTGCACGTGGTGCAGCGCTTCGGCGATCGCCTCGAGGACGTCGTCCCAATCGGGGGAGAACTCGCCGAGGCGTTCGACTTCCGCCATCAGCGCTGCGCCGTCACCGGCGGCGAGCGTGTCGAGCAGCGCACCGACATGGCCGCGGTCGACCGTGCCCAGCATCGTTGCTACCGCGGCATCGGTGAGCTGCGACGCCGTGTACGCGATCGCCTGGTCGAGCAGCGAAAGGCCGTCGCGCAGCGAACCATCGGCCGCGCGCGCGAGCTGGCGGATCGCGCCGTCCTCGACCGGAATCTGCTCGGCTTCGAGGATCTTGCGCATCTGGCCGCGGATCTGCTCCTCGTCCAGACGCTTGAGGTTGAACTGCAGGCAGCGCGACAGCACGGTCACCGGCAGCTTCTGCGGGTCGGTGGTGGCCAGCAGGAACTTCACGTGCCCGGGCGGCTCTTCCAGCGTCTTCAGCAGCGCGTTGAACGCCGACTTCGAAAGCATGTGCACTTCGTCGATCAGGTAGACCTTCACCCGCCCGCGCGACGGCATGTACTGCGCGTTGTCGATGACCTCGCGCACGTCGTCGACGCCCGTGTTGCTGGCGGCGTCGATCTCGAGCAGGTCGATGAAGCGGCCGGCGTCGATGTCGCGGCAGGAATTGCACTCGCCGCAGGGGTCGGCCGACGTGCCGCGCTCGCAGTTGAGTGACTTGGCGAAGATGCGCGCAATCGTCGTCTTGCCGACGCCGCGGGTGCCGGTGAACAGGAAGGCGTGGTGCACGCGGCCGCTGTCCAGCGCGTTGGTCAGCGCCCGCACGACATGCTCCTGCCCGACCAGTTCGGCGAAGCGCTTCGGGCGCCATTTGCGGGCGAGGACAAGGTAGGACATTCGGTTCCGGCGGGTGCCGCCGGCGCGTCCGGCGAGGTGGAACGATTGTGCCAGAGCCTCGTCGCAGCCCGTGCGCGCCTTGTGGCTGCGGGCCGCCGCGGCGTAGAATCGGCGGCCCTGAAGACGGCCGGATGCCGGACTCGGGCCCAGGTGCGGAGAGGTGTCCGAGCGGTTGAAGGAGCACGCCTGGAAAGTGTGTAAGCGTCTAAACCGCGCTTCGGGGGTTCGAATCCCCCTCTCTCCGCCATATATCAACGCCGCAATACGGGCGTGTTCCACGCAAGTCTCTATGGTGGCCCCGTCGGCCCCTCGCGACGCTAGGTCGAAAACTCCGCCAGGGCCGGAAGGCAGCAACGGTATCGATCGACGCGGGCGCCGAGGTCAGCCGGCGGGGCCATCGCCATTTCTGTCCCGCCTTGGGCAGCAGCCGCACGAAGCTGGCACCGGCGCGTGGCCGGTGCACGTTCGCTTTTCGGCTGCGGCGCAACGGCCGCCGCATGTACGGATTCGCTTGGCGGGCAATCGCGGTTGCAGCGCGCCTCAGGCTGAGTACAGCGCCGAAAACGCATCGAAATCCGACACGTCGAGCACGCCCGAGACGAAATGGTGCGGCACGCGCAGGCGCACGTCGACGCTCTCGTCGTCGTCGGGTTGCAGGTCGAGAAGCATCTCGAAGTAGGCGCCGCTGTCGTCGACCTTGCGGCATTCGACGTAGGCGCCGAACGTCGCGCCGACGCGCAGCCATGGCGTGAGCACGGTCGCCAACTCGATGCGGCCGGGTTCGTTGAGGAAGACGCGGATTCGGTGCCGGCGCTTGGACATGGGGAAGGGTCGGTAAGTCGGAAAGCTCGACGGTATCGCCTGGCGCGTGCGCGGTGTGCGAGGGCTCAGCCCGGCCACGGCTCGGCGCGATGAGCGGTCGGTTCCGTCAACGGGATCACGTCCCCTGCCCGCCCGACCCGGTACCCGCGCGCGGCCAGCGCTGCCCCGTCCGCAGCGCTTGCGTAGTGATAGAGCAGGCAGCGTTCGAGAAGCGCCGGCGGGTATTCGCGCTCGAGGTCGTCGATGCCACTGTGCGACGGGTTCCCGTGAAGGCCGCAGTCATGCGCGACCAGTTCACCCGCGTCGGCATGGCAGGCCAGCATTTCCGGGATGGGCCGCGTATCGCCGGTCCAGACCATGCTGCCTCGCAGGCGCAGGCCGAACGCGGTATCGGGCCAGTGATGGCGTGCCGCGAACGTGTCGAGCCGGATGCCGTCGTGCCAGAAACCGTCGCCGACCGGCACCAGCCGGAACGCATCCCAGAAATTCGCACCGCCCTCGGCCAGCACGTTCGGATACGCACCTATGCGCTGGTGCAGCAGCGGCACCAACGGTGCGGGGGCATACACGATCACTTCGCCGCGCCGCGTCGTATCGAAGTAAGTGTCGACGAACAGCCGCTCGAAACCGCCCACGTGATCCAGATGCGCATGCGTGATGAACAGCGCGCGCGGCGATTCGCCGTAGCACGCCTGGTAGTCGGTAAGCCCTTCCGCGCCGCAGTCGATCGTGAGCCACGGGCGGCCATCGCGCTCGATCGTCGCCATTGCCGAGCCGAGCGCCACAGCGGACGCGTTGCCGACACCGTGCAACCGCAATGCCCAGCTCATCTGGCTTCCCACTCGGCGTCGTATGCCTGACGCAGACGCGTGAAATCTTCCTCGACCTCGCCGACGTCGCGCACGCCGCGGCGCTTCAGCAGCGAACGGTGCAGCCGGCTGAGGTTTCGCTCGCGCCAACCGTTGCCGAGGGTGCGGAACAGCCCGCGGTCAAGATCGATCACCCAGCCGTTGCCCGCCGCGTCGAACAGCAGGTTGTCGGCGTTGAGGTCGGCGTGATCCAGCCCGGCGCGGTGCATGCGCGCCACCAGCCGGCCTGCCTCGGCCCAGGGGGCACGTGGCTCCATGGCGCGTGCGGCGAGCGTGCTCACATCGTGCAGCCGTTCGACCAGGATCGCCGCGCGGTAGCGGATGCCGCGGCGTTCGTAGAACGCGGCGAGCGGCGTCGGCACGCTGATGCCGCGGCGCTGGGCCTCGCGCGTCAGGCGCAGTTCGGCAACGCTCCGGACGCTGGGTTCGCCCTGCCACAGATAGTCCGACCTGCTGACGCGGGCGACGAGGCCGCCACGACGGTACTGTCGGAGCACGCAGCCGCCGAAGGGCGCATCGACGAACCACGCGGCACCGCGGCCGCCGGTTTCGACAGGCCTGGCCTGCGCGCCCCAGGTGTCGGGCGAAAACCATTCCGGTGCGGCTTGTGGGGCGCGCGTCGCGTCGAACACAATCGCGCCTCGGCCCTCGGGGCCGTCGAATTCGATCCGTGCTTCGGCCTGCGCGGGCGTCATGACCGGAGTCTAGCAGCGCATGACAGGCCCTCTTCCGCTCGCGCCGCACCCGCATGTCTGCCTGCTGCGGCTATCCGCGCTCGGCGACGTCACGCATGTGCTGCCGCTGATCCACACGTTGCGCGGCGGAATTCCACAGGTCCGCATCAGCTGGGTTATCGGCGTGGCTGAGCACCGCCTGCTGACCGGCCTGCCCGGCGTCGACTTCATCGTGTACGACAAGAAGAGCGGCGTCGCCGGGATGCGTGAACTGCGCCGCTCGATCCAGGCGCCCTTTGACGCCCTGCTGCAGATGCAGGTGGCCGCGCGCGCGAACTTGTTGTCGGCGTTTGTCCCCGCGCGTCGTCGCATCGGTTACGACCGCGCGCGCTCGAAGGACCTGCACGGCCTGTTCGTGCGGGAACGCATCCCGGCCCGGCCCGGCGTCCACGCGCTCGATGCGATCGGAAGTTTCTGCGAGCCGTTGGGCCTCAAGCAGACGCATGTGCGCTGGGAGATGCCGGTGCCGCAGGAAGCGTTCGACTGGGCCGCGGCGCAATGGCCGGATGACGGCCATCGCACGCTGCTGATTTCGCCCTGTTCGAGCCATGTGCGACGCAACTGGCGAAGCGAGCGTTACGCCGCGGTGGCGGACCATGCCGTCGCGCGCGGTTGGCGGGTGGTGCTCTGCGGCGGCCGCAGCGACCTCGAACGCAAGGCCGGCGACGCGATCACCGCCGCGATGCGCTCCGCGCCGCTCGACCTGATCGGCAAGGACACGCTGAAGCAGTTGCCCGCATTGCTCGCCCGCGGCGACCTGCTGATGACCCCCGACTCGGGTCCCATGCACATCGCCAACGCGATGGGAACGAAAGTGCTGGGCCTGCACGCAGCCAGCAATCCGTTGCGCAGCGGGCCCTACAGCGACCTGCGCTACTGCGTCGATCGCTACGACACGGCGGCCCGACGCTTCCTGCACCGTCCCGCGGCCGACCTCGCCTGGGGCACGAAGATCGAATTCGACGATGTCATGGACCTGGTGACCGTCGAGGACGCGATCGCTGCCTTCGAACGCTACGTCGCCGATACCGCGTGACTCTGGGGTTCAGCCTGCCGGCTGCCGATAGTCCTGGTACGACTTCTCTTCGACGTAGGCGGAACCCAGCGCGAGATTGATGTCCTTCTTGATGCGCGCGCGTTCGTCGTTCTCGAAGTAGACGGCGCGCGCGAGCCGGATGAACTCGGCATCGAACTCCTGCCGCTTCTCCTTGACCCGGATGTCGTCCTCGATCTCCCAAAGCCGCTCGTTGACTGCCTTGAGGTCGGCGCGCAGGGGGACCACGTCGTGGCCGGCGGCCGGGTGCGCCATCCACGTCTGCTCGAGCGCGGCAAGTTCCTTGCGCACGTTCGCAAGCTTGGCCGCATCCTTCATGCGCTCGGACTTGATCTGCAGGATCGCGATCTTGTCGAGCAGTTCGCCAAACGAAACCGGCGCCTGGATCTCGGACATGGGAGCCTCGGAAGCGGGGGACGATAGTGTAGCGGCGGGCTTCGCGCCCTTGTCGCACGGCTGCCTCCGCCGTATGATTCACGGCCCCGCTGCGCGTCGGCGGGCGTCATCTGGAGAGGTGGCAGAGTGGTCGAATGTACCTGACTCGAAATCAGGCGTACGTTTATAGCGTACCGAGGGTTCGAATCCCTCCCTCTCCGCCAGATACGAAACAGGCTCCCGAACGGGGGCCTTTTTCGTTTTCGGCGCGCATAAGTGTTTTCCCGCCTTGCCCTCCGGCGCCTGCACGCCGATGATTCGAAGGGCCAGCCGGCAGGCGTGCGAGCCCATGATCGAATACGGACATCTGACCCACGCTGGATTGCGTCGCGAACTCAACGAGGACACCTACTACGCCGACGGCGAGCTGGGCCTTTGGCTCGTCGCCGACGGCATGGGCGGGCACGAATACGGCGAGGTGGCCAGTGCGCTGGCCCGCGAGACCATCGTTCGCGAGATCCGCGACGGCACGCCGCTCGCGCAGGCGATCCGCATCGCCGACGAGGAAATCATCGCGATGTCACGGCGTCGCAACGACGCCTTGCCGATGGGCACCACCGTCGTTGCCGCGCGCATCAAGGGCGACCGTTTCGAGGTTGCCTGGGTTGGCGACAGCCGCGTCTATCTGTGGCGCGAGGGGCAGCTGTTGCAGCTCTCGCAGGACCACAGCTACGTGCAGGAACTCATTGCCAATGGGGCGCTGACGCAGGAACAGGCGCGCAGCCACCCGCATCGCAACGTGGTCACGCAGGCGCTTGGCGTTACCGACCCGCGCAGCCTGAACGTGGAAACGATGACCGGCGAGTTGCGTCCGGGCATGCAATTGCTGCTGTGTTCGGACGGATTGACGGAAGAAGTCGACGATCGTGCGATCGCGCGGGTGCTCGCGCAGCTCGACTGCAGTGCGCAGGAATCGGCGGAAACGCTCGTCGCCGCGGCGCTCGATGGCGGCGGCTCGGACAACATCACCGTGGTGCTGGTGCGTCGCGCCTGAAGATCAGGCGGGCGCGAGGGCGCCGCCTGCGCCCGCCTCGTCGTGCGCGGTCCGATCCCAGACGACGGTGCCAGCCTTCTTGCGAATGGAGGCGAGCCGCGCCTCGTGTGCATCGAGGTCGTGGGCCGCAACCTGCACGCGCGGCCTCGGGCGGCTGAGGTCGATCTCGAACGGAAGCGCCTGCGCGCCGAGCTCGGCGGCGACATCCCCGAAGCCCAGGTCGCTCTGTCCCGACGTCAGGCCGATGTAGACCTCGGCGAGAAGCTGGGCATCGAGCAGCGCGCCGTGCAGCTGGCGATGCGAATTGTCGACACCGAGGCGACGGCAGAGCGCGTCGAGTGAATTGCGCTGCCCCGGGAAACGCTTGCGCGCGAGGAGCAACGTGTCCTCGACGCTGCAACGGTGCGCGAGGCAGCCGAAATGCGAGCCGCACAGGCGCAGTTCGTTGTCCAGGAAGCCGACGTCGAACGTGGCGTTGTGGATGATCAGCTCGGCGCCTTCGATGAAGGCGAGAAACTCCTCGACGACCTCCGCGAAACTGGGCTTGTCGGACAGGAAATCGAGCGTAAGTCCGGTGACTTCCTGCGCCCCCGGCTCGAATTCGCAGCCCGGATTGAGGTAGCGGTGGAACGTGCGGCCGGTCGGCCGGCGCTCGATGAACTCCACGCAGCCGATTTCGACGACGCGGCAGCCGCGTTCCCAGCTCAGGCCGGTGGTTTCGGTATCGAGGATGACCTGGCGCATGGCGGTTCCGGGACGTCGTTGCGCACAAGCCTAACGACGACGCGTCGCACACGTGCGTGCGCGACGCGCGCATCGGTCACGCGTGGCGGCGCTCACCCTGCTTGATCGCTGTGGCGGCCACGCGCGCGAGCTCGTCGACCCGTTCGTTGTCCGGATCGCCGTTGTGGCCCTTCACCCAGTGCCACTGCACATGGTGACGGTCGGTCGCGGCCTTCAGGCGCTCCCACAGGTCGCGATTCTTGACCGGGGCCCCGGCGGCCGTCTTCCATCCGCGACGCACCCAACCCGGCATCCACTCGGTGATGCCCTGCCGGACGTACTGGGAATCCGTGTAGAGGTCGATGCCACAGCCTTCGGTCAACGTTTCCAGTGCCTGGATCGCTGCCATCAGCTCCATTCGGTTGTTCGTCGTGTCGACTTCGCCGCCCGAAAGCTCGCGTTCGCGGCCCTTGTAGCGCAGCAACGCGCCCCAGCCGCCGGGGCCGGGATTGCCGAGGCAGGCGCCGTCGGTGTGGATTTCGACCGCCTTGAGGTCGTTCATCGGGTTTTCGCGCATCCGCCATTGTGCCCCGCCCGTTGGCTGGACCGCTCGTCGGGGCGTTTCCATACGCTTAAGTATGGATGTCGGAGCCTCGAAATCAGTCATTTAGGGAACATTTCTCAACATCTGCGGCCGGTGAGGGCCGGCTGTCACGGTCACCGAGGGTTGACGGGGCCGGCCGGGGTGGGCAAGGTCGCCCCTTCTTCGGGACCAGCACCCCAGCCGTTCAGCGTATTCAGGAGGCATCACGCTGAGGTGGCCCTAACCGATGGAGGTACTTGCCAATGCGTCTGCAGCCGTTGAGTGCGCGCGTCGACAACTACATCTGGGTACTACGCAATTCCAAGGGCCGAGCGCTGGTGGTTGATCCCGGCGAAGCCGGCCCGGTTCTGCAAGCAGCCAACGCCGATGCCTTCGTGCCCGCGGCGATCCTGCTGACCCACCACCACGATGACCACGTGGCCGGTGCCGCCTCCCTCCTGGAGCGCTGGCACGACACACCGGTCTACGGCCCGGACGACGACCGCGTCGGCCTGCACATGCACCGCCCCGCCGACGGCGAGGCTTTCCATATCGACGACTGGTCGATTCGAGTGATGCACGTGCCGGGCCATACCCGCACGCACATCGCTTTCTACGTCGAGGACGCCGGGAACGATCCCGTGCTGTTCTGCGGCGACACCCTCTTCAGCCTCGGCTGTGGACGCCTCTTCGAAGGCGACGCGTCCGAGATGGAGAACTCGTTGGGGAGGCTCGCAGCGCTCCCACCCGCTACCCGGGTCTGCTGCGGGCACGAGTACACGCTGGCCAATGCCGCATTTGCGGTGGTGGTTGAACCCGACAACGCGGCGCTGCGGCGCCGCATGAAGGAGGCCAAGACCATGCGAGACGCTCGACAGCCCACGCTCCCGACCACGATCGGCAGCGAACTTGCCTGCAATCCCTTCCTGCGCTGCGATCAGCCCGCGGTCGTAGACGCCGCGTCGCGCCGCCTGGGCCGCGCGCCCGCCGGCCGCGTCGAAACGTTCGCCACGCTGCGCGCGTGGAAAGACGGATTCGCGGCATGAACACTCTTCTTAATAAGACGGGCGCCGCCGCGCTCGTGGCAGCGCTTGGGCTCGCCGCGACCGGCACCACGCTTGCCGCCGATGCCTCCGACAGCCGTAACGGCCGCGAGATCTACGAGCACTTCCGCGCCGGCCTGGCCGAACCGGAATGCCCCGCCCAGCCCTCGCGCTGGACTCACCAGTTCGCCAACGCACCCGAGCGCCTGGCCGATCGAAGCGACGACACGCTGGTGCTGTTCGGCCACGTGGTCGAGTCGGTCCGCGCGGCGCATCTGCCGACCGAATACGCGCTGATCCCGTTCGTTGAAAGCGGCTACAAGCCGAGTGCGCGCAGCAGCGCCGGCCCGGCCGGGCTGTGGCAGATGATCACCACGACGGCACGCAACCACAACGTCCCGATGCGCGCGGGTTACGACGGCCGGCTTTCGCCGGTCGACTCCACCCGCGCCGCCGTGCGTTATCTCAAGACCCTGCACGGCATGTTCGGTGGCAACTGGCGACTGGCGGTCATGGCGTACAACGCGGGCGAATACCGCGTGTTCGGCGCGATCAAGCGCGCCGGCCAGACCCCGCGCACGGCGAAGCCCGAATCGCTCGGGGGGCTTTCCGCCATCACCCAGGCATACGACGACAAACTGCACGCGATTTCGTGCGTGATTGCACGCGCCGATGACCAGCCCCGTTTCATGGCGTCGCTCGATCGCCCGGTCCGCGCGCTGGGACCGATCGCGTCTTCGCAGACGATGATCGCCATGGAGCGCCCGAAGCCCAGCCCGGCCGCCGCGATCGAGACTGCTTCAGTGATGGCGCCGGGTTCCGCGGCCTCCGCGCTTGGCAGCGTGGCCGGCGCGTCGCCGGGTGCCTCGGCGGTTGCCAGCGTGCTGTCGCCTTCGCCGCAGCCCGCGTCGGCGGACACCGTGGCGGCGTTCGCTACGTCGTCGCCACGCCGCCACATCGTCGCAGCGGGCGAAAGCCTGTGGATGATCGCGCGCCGCTACAAGGTCAGCGTCGCCGAACTGCTGAGCCTCAACGGGTTGCACGCCAGCCGTTTGCTCGCGCCCGGCATGGTGCTGGCCGTGGATTCGCTCGCCTCGAAGTAGCCTCGCGCGCTCGCGGCGGGCACACTACGGCGCCCCGCCCACCGCAATGGGCGCCAGTTACGGAGAGCACATGGGTTTCCTTCAGGGCAAGCGCGCACTGATCACGGGTATCGCGAGCCAGCGCTCGATCGCGAGCGGCATCGCCGAGGCAATGCATCGCCAGGGCGCCGAACTCGCCTTCACGTACCAGAACGAGAAGCTCAAGTCGCGCGTCGAAGCCGCCGCCGCCGAGTGCGGCAGCGACATCGTGATCCCGCTGGACGTCAGCAGCGATGAACAGATCGCTCAGTGCTTCGAACAGCTCGGCAAGCGCTGGGACGGCTTCGACATCCTGGTGCACGCCATCGCCTACGCGCCGCGCGAGGCGATCGAAGGCGAGTTCCTCGACGGCCTGACCCGCGAAAACTTCGCGATGGCGCACGACATCTCGGCGTATTCGCTCGCCGCCCTCGCCAAGGCCGCGCGCCCGATGATGCAGGGACGCCACGGCTCGATCCTGACGTTGAGCTACCTCGGCGCGGAGCGCGCGCTGCAGAACTACAACGTCATGGGCGTCGCGAAGGCGAGCCTCGAAGCCACGGTGCGCTACCTCGCGCTCAACCTCGGGCCGGAGGGCACGCGCGTGAACGCCATCTCCGCGGGCCCGATCAAGACGCTTGCGGCCGCCGGCATCGCCAACTTCCGCAAGATGCTCCACCACTTCGAGTCGTACGCGCCGATGCGCCGCAGCGTCACCATCGAGGACGTCGGCAACGCAGCGGCGTTCCTGTG
Source organism: Cognatilysobacter lacus (assembly GCF_008274655.1). GTDB lineage: Bacteria > Pseudomonadota > Gammaproteobacteria > Xanthomonadales > Xanthomonadaceae > Cognatilysobacter > Cognatilysobacter lacus. The sequence continues at coordinate 14,863 of NZ_VTRV01000004.1, forward strand.
CTCGGACCTCGCGGCGGGCATCACCGGCGAAGTGACGTACGTCGACTCGGGCTACAACATCCTCGGGATGACGGGCATCGGCGACGAAGATTGATCGGACGCGACGCCAACTGACCGAAAAAAAAGCCCGGCAATGCCGGGCTTTTTCTTTGCTTATGAAGGCGGCAGTACGTGCGGACAGGCTGGCGGTCGCGGGGTCGTGCGGTCGCGGGGTCGTGCGGTCGTGCGGTCGTGCGGTTGTTGTCCAACATCGGCGCGGCCGGTCGGCGTTGCCGCAACGAGCGCCCGGATACGACGACGGCCCGCCACCAGGCGAGCCGTCGTACGCCATCAGAGGCAGGAGGTCAGAGGTTGGACTCGTTCACCTGGACCTTGTAGCTGCGGCGCAGGGCGCGCACGGTCGCGTCGAAGTCGACGACCCCATGCAACTGTGCGATCTGCCGTGCGATCTGCGCCGCGTCGCCGCCCACGTCGGCCACGTTGCCCGGCTTGACCGCGTCGACGACGAACACGATGGCGCGGCCATCCGGCAGGACCTTTGATCCGACAGCGGCCTTGCCCCTTGGCGCGTAGGCGGCGAAGAACGCATCGGATACGCCCGGCGCCAGGACCTCGGCGCCACGAGGCACACCGAGCAATGGCTTCGGCGGCGGCAGCCCCTGGCTCGCTGCGACCTGCGCGAGCGGCTGCCCGGCCTTTACCTGGGCGGCGATCGCCTCGGCACGCGTCCGTGAGGCCTTCAGCAGCCGATCGGCGTGGATCGCCGCCACGACCCGGTCGCGCACCTCAGGCAGGGCGAGCTGGCGCGCAGCTGTGTGCCCGGTCACGCGCAACAGCACCGTATGGTCTTTGCCGATGTCGATGGGGTCGGACACCATGCCCTGGCCAATGGCCGTCTCGGAGAATGCGGTCCGCTGGACGAGCGGGTGCGCGAGCGCGCCGCTCCCCTGTCCGCGCGCCAGAGGCCCTGCGGTCAGCAGCGGCACGCCGACCTGACGGGCGGCGGGGCCAAGCGTCGACGGGTTCTTCAGCACCGCGTCGACGATCTTCGAGGTGACCTCATTGAACTGCTTCTCGCGCGCGCTGTCCGCGAGCTCCTTCTCCAGCGCCGGTCGCGCCTGCTCGAAGGCCTCCTGTCGGCCCGCCTGCACCTGACGCAGGGTGATCACGTGCCAGCCGAACTCGGTCCGTACCGGATCGCTCACCTGCCCCGGCTGCATCGCGAAGAGCGTCTTCTCGAACGCCGGCGCAAGCGCCCCACGCGCCACGAAGCCGAGATCGCCGCCGGCAGCCTTGGAGCCCGTGTCGTCGCTGTTGGCACGTGCAAGCGCGGCAAAGTCCGCGCCCGGCACGCGGGCCTGCGCTGCCAGGCGTGTCGCCTTGTCGTGCGCGGCCTTGTCGATCGAGGCACTCGCTCCTGCCGGCACGCTGATCAGGATGTGCGAGGCCTGGCGCTGCTCAGGCGCGACGAAACGGGTCTTTTCCTGCTCGTAGCGCTCGCGCAGTGCGGCCTCGTCGATCGGAGCCGCCGCCGGGAGCGTCGAGGCGTCGATGTCGACGTACTCGAGTGCCACCGTCTCCGGCGCGCGATAGGCGGCGCTGTGGCCGCGATACCACGACTCGATCTCGGTCGGCGACACGGGCGCGGTATCGGCCGGCAGCGCGGGCAGCTCGACCATCGAGAGGTCGCGACGCTCGCCGAGCAGCGCGACGAGACGGTCAGTCGATGTCGGGGTCGCGAATGCGCTGGCGCCGACGGTGGTGCGAAGCATGGATTGCGCCAGGCCGTCGCGGACCAGCTGTTCGAACTGCCGCTCCGTCCGCGGCGGGTTCAAGGTGCGCAGCGCGAGGCGGTACTGCTGCAGGTCGAACTTGCCGTTGCTCTGGAAAGCGGGGATCGCAGCGATTTCGCCCTGCACCATCGCGTCGCTGACGGCGATGCCCTGCCGCTGTGCCCACAGGCCCTGTACGCGTTCGTCGATCAGGCCGTCCAGCACCTTGCGCTTGCTTGCGGCGCTCTCGAAGTCGCGGGCGTCGAACTGCGCACCCTGTTGCTGGCGCGCAGCCTGCCGCTCCTGCTCGAAGCGCTCGCGAAAGTCGCGCTGGCTGACGTCCTGGCGCTCCCAGAGCATCGATACCGGCCATGCGGCGGGCGCGGACGCCCACCATGACGGCGGCGCGCTGATCGACGCGACCGGCATCTCGCGCGAACGCTGGAAATAGTCCTGGACGCCGACGAAGGCGAACGGCACCACGAGCAGGCCGAGCACCACGGTGGCGACCCAGCCGGAAGTCTTGTCGCGTAGGTTCTGCAGCATTGCGGCACGGCGTTGGGCGAAGCCCGACAGTGTAGCCGCTTGCACGGGTCGTGGACGCGCTGCGCCGGCGCGCGGATGTCGCCCAAAAGAAAAGCGCCTTTCGGCGCTTTTCGAAGATGGCGGAGCGGACGGGACTCGAACCCGCGACCTCCGGCGTGACAGGCCAGCATTCTAACCGACTGAACTACCGCTCCATTGTGCTGATGCGACAGCTTTCGCTGCCCGCTGCTTTCGCATTTCTGCCCGGTGTGCGCCCGGAAAACAAAGGCGCCGCGAACGGCGCCTTCGAAACAACATGGCGGAGTGGACGGGACTCGAACCCGCGACCTCCGGCGTGACAGGCCAGCATTCTAACCGACTGAACTACCACTCCGCGTCTGAAACTTCTTGTTGCCAGGATGCTGTGGTGGGTGCTGAGGGTTTCGAACCCCCGACCCTCTCCGTGTAAAGGAGACGCTCTACCGCTGAGCTAAGCACCCGGCTCGACCAGCACCAAACTGCGCTGGCAGACGAGCTATTTAGTTTACAGCGTCCTTCAGGGCCTTGCCAGCCTTGAACGACGGATTCTTCGACGCGGCGATCTTGATCGTCTCGCCCGTCTTCGGGTTGCGGCCCTGGCGAGCCGCGCGGCTGCGCACCTCGAACGTGCCGAAGCCGACCAGCGTCACGGTCTCGCCCTTCTTGAGCGTCTTGGTGATCACGCTGACCATCGCGTCGACGGCGTTTGCGGCTTCCGTGCGCGACAGTTCGGCGGCATCGGCGATGGCCGCGACAAAATCGGCTTTGTTCATTCTTCTACTCCGTGGGCGGCGTTGCGCCGCAAATGTGCTGAGAACCGGACATACCCCTGACCGGCAGGATCCCCTGTTCGACTTTCCGCCCGGCACGTTGCTCGTGCGACGACGCGGACGGCGCTCGTTATACCAGCGCCGTCGAGACAGGCGCAAGCCGGAAAGCCAGTAACGACGCGGCTTTCCGGCTCGCTAGCACATCCAGCGACGCAGTATCAGTGCGTCACTTCAACCGGTGTCGTGCCCACGGGGACCTCGTGCACGGGCATTTCTTCCGGCACCGGAATCGGCGCCGCCGACGGCGTAAACGGGCGCTCCAGCGCGACACCGAGGACCTCGTCGATCCACTTCACCGGGATGATGTCGAGGCCCTTGGTCACCGACCTGGGCATGTCGACGAGATCCTTCCTGTTCTCGTCCGGGATGATCACCGTCTTGATCCCGCCACGCAGCGCCGCCAGCAGCTTTTCGCGCAGCCCACCGATGGGAAGCACGCGTCCGCGCAGGGTGATCTCGCCGGTCATCGCCACGTCCGCCTTGATCGGATTGCGCGTCAGCAACGACACCAGCGCGGTGACCATCGCGATGCCCGCGGACGGTCCGTCCTTCGGCACCGCGCCCTCCGGCACATGAACGTGCAGGTCGTGCTTGGTCAGGAAGTCGATGTCGATCCCGAGGCTCTCGGCGCGGCCGCGCACCACAGACAGTGCCGCCGATGCCGACTCCTTCATGACGTCGCCCAGCTGGCCCGTGAGCAGCATGGCGCCCTTGCCCGGCGCCAGCGCGGCCTCGATCTGCATGAGATCGCCGCCGACCTGCGTCCACGCCAGACCCGTCACCAGGCCCACTTCGTTCTGCTCCTCGGCGCGACCGAAGTCGTACTGCTGCACGCCGAGGTACTTCTCGAGGTTCTTCGGATTGACCAGCACGGCGGTCTTGCGCACCTTCGGCCCGGCGAGTGCGAGTTCCTTCACCACCTTGCGGCAGATCTTCGCGATCTGGCGCTCGAGGTTGCGCACGCCGGACTCGCGCGTGTAGTAGCGGATTGTGTCGCGCAACGCGTCGTCGGTGATGCGGATCTCTTCCTCGCGCAGGCCGTTGGCCTTGATCTGCTTGGCGAGCAGGTAGCGCTCGGCGATGCTGAGTTTTTCCTCTTCCGTGTAACCGGGAATGCGGATGACTTCCATGCGGTCCAGCAGGGGGCCCGGGATGTTCAGCGAGTTTGACGTCGCGACGAACATCACCTCGGAGAGATCCAGGTCCACCTCGAGGTAGTGGTCGTTGAACGCGCTGTTCTGTTCGGGATCAAGTACCTCCAGCAGCGCCGATGACGGATCGCCGCGGAAGTCCATCGCCATCTTGTCGATCTCGTCGAGCACGAACAGGGGATTCCTGCTGCCGCACTTGTTGAGATTCTGCACGATGCGGCCCGGCATGGAACCCACGTACGTACGGCGATGCCCGCGGATCTCGGCTTCGTCGCGCACGCCGCCGAGCGACATGCGCACGAACTTGCGGTTGGTCGCCTTCGCGATCGACTGCCCCAGCGATGTCTTGCCCACGCCCGGCGGTCCGACGAGGCACAGGATCGGCCCGCGCATCTTCTGCACGCGCGTCTGCACCGCGAGATATTCCAGGATGCGTTCCTTGACCTTCTCGAGGCCGAAGTGGTCGGCGTCGAGCACTTCCTGGGCGACTTTCAGGTCCTTGCGGACCTTCGTCTTCTTCTTCCACGGCACGCCCAGCAGCCAGTCGAGGTAGTTGCGCACGACAGCGCTCTCGGCCGACATCGGCGACATCTGCTTGAGCTTGTTGAGCTCCGACTTCGCCTTTGCCTCGACCTCCTTCGGCATGCCGGCTTCGGCGATCTTGCGCGTCAGCTCCTCGATGTCGTTCGGCGCATCGTCGATGTCCCCCAGTTCCTTCTGGATCGCCTTCATCTGCTCGTTGAGGTAGTACTCGCGCTGGCTCTTCTCCATCTGCGACTTCACGCGGCCGCGGATGCGCTTCTCGAGCTGCTGCACGTCGATCTCGCCGTCGACGAAACCGATCAGCATCTCGAGGCGTTCGCCCACGCCGCTGGCCTCGAGCAGGCGCTGCTTCTCGGAGATGCGCACCGAGAGATGCGCGGCGACGGTGTCTGCAAGGCGGCCGGGGTCGTCGATGCCCTGCAGCGTCTGCATGAGCTCGGGCGGCAGCTTGCGATTGGACTTGACGTATTGCTCGAACAGGCCGAGCAACGTTCGCGTGACGGCTTCGAGTTCGCGCTCTTCGCGATCAGGTTCCACATCGATCGGGCGGGCGCGACCGACGAGTGCGCCGTTTCGTTCGACGACCTTGTCCACCTTCGCGCGCGACACGCCCTCCACCAGCACCTTGATCGTGCCGTCCGGCAGTTTGAGCAGCTGCAGGACGTGCGCGAGCGTGCCGACGGCGTAGAGGTCGCTGCCCGACGGGTCGTCCACATCCGCCGACTTCTGCGCGACCAGCAGTATCTGCTTGTCGGTTTCCATCGCATGGTCGAGCGCGCGAATCGACTTCTCCCGGCCGACGAACAGCGGGATGACCATGTGCGGAAAGACCACGACGTCACGCAGCGGCAGGACCGCAAGGTCCTGGAACTCGCGGGCGGTGGATTCGGTCATTTAGCTACTCCCGGGTGCATGGCTCGGGCCAGCATGCGGCCGGCGCCGAAAAAAGGGCGTGGAGACTCGCCCGGACCCTTAATGGGGTTCGCGGAAAATGGTTGCAAGCGCCATACCAGCGGCGCGGCGGCGTCAGCTCGCCCGGTCCGTCGCGTCCGGCGCGCAAGCGGCCGTAGGCACAGCACGGCCGTAACGCAACCGACGGCGCGGCGGCACAGCGGCCGCGGCGGCGCAGCGCGACGAACCCGGCCTGAAACGACAACGGGCGGCCTGGGCCGCCCGTCAGAACTGTCAACACCGGCCGTCACTCGCCGGAAGCGGCCTTCGCCTGAGGCGCCGGCGGGTTCTGGTAGATCAGGTACGGCTCGGCCTTGTGCTCGATCACCGTCTCGTCGACGACGACCTTGCTGACGTTTTCCAGCGACGGCAGGTCATACATCGTGTCGAGCAGCACGGATTCCACGATCGTGCGCAACCCGCGCGCGCCGGTCTTGCGCTTGAGGGCCTTCTTGGCGATGGCCACGAGCGCGTCGGGCCGGAACTCCAGCTCGACGTCCTCCATCTCGAACAGCTTCTTGAACTGCTTGGTGATGGCGTTCTTGGGCTCGGTGAGAATGCGCACCAGCGCCGGCTCGTCGAGCTCCTCAAGCGTCGCGATCACCGGCAGGCGACCGACGAACTCGGGGATCAGGCCGAACTTGATCAGGTCCTCGGGCTCGACTTCCGCCAGCACCTTGCCGATCTCGGCCTTGCGCTCGGAGCTCTTCACCTTCGCGCCGAAACCGATGCCGCTGGTGTCGGTGCTGCGCTGCTGGATGATCTTGTCCAGACCCGCGAACGCGCCGCCCACGATGAAGAGGATGTTGCGCGTGTCGACCTGCAGGAACTCCTGCTGCGGATGCTTGCGCCCCCCCTGCGGCGGCACGCTGGCAACCGTGCCTTCGATGAGCTTGAGCAGCGCCTGCTGCACGCCTTCACCGGACACGTCGCGCGTGATCGACGGGTTGTCCGACTTGCGCGAGATCTTGTCGATCTCGTCGATGTAGACGATGCCCTGCTGCGCTTTCTCGACGTCGTAGTCGCACTTCTGCAGCAGCTTCTGGATGATGTTCTCGACGTCCTCGCCGACGTAACCGGCTTCGGTCAGCGTCGTGGCGTCGGCCATCGTGAAAGGCACGTTCAGAAGCCGCGCCAGCGTTTCGGCCAGCAGCGTCTTGCCCGAGCCCGTCGGGCCTACCAGCAGGATGTTCGACTTCGCCAGCTCGACCTCGTCGTTGCGCTGGCGGCTCTCGATGCGCTTGTAGTGGTTGTACACCGCCACGGCGAGCGTGCGCTTGGCGCGCGACTGCCCGATCACGTACTGGTCGAGAACCTCGAGGATCTCCTTCGGCTTCGGAAGATGGCTGCGCGTGGACTGCGCCTTCTCCTGGAGCTCCTCGCGAATGATGTCGTTGCAGAGTTCGACGCATTCATCGCAGATGAACACGCTCGGGCCGGCGATGAGCTTGCGCACCTCATGCTGGCTCTTCCCGCAGAACGAGCAGTAGAGGATCTTGCTGCTTTCGCCCGTGCGGCCCTGTCGGTCGTCGCTCATGTTCTGCCCGGCTAATACTGGTTTAGCAGTGTGGAACCACACCGCTGAATGGCGGCCCGAGGATAGCACAGCGACCCGAGGCCCTCGCGGGCCCGGGACGCCGTCATTTCCGGGTCGGTGGAACCGCCCTCGAAGGCGGGGACGCTTGCTCAGGAAGCCTGGATGGAATCTTCCGGGCGACGCTCGAGCACCTGGTCGACCAGGCCATATTCCTTGGAGGCCTGCGCGCTCTTGAAGTTGTCGCGTTCGGTATCCCGGGCGATTGTCTCGATCGGCTGGCCGGTGTGCTTGGCGAGGATCTCGTTCAGGCGCTGGCGCAGCGTGAGGATCTCGCGGGCGTGGATGTCGATGTCGGACGCCTGGCCCTGGAAGCCGCCGAGCGGCTGGTGAATCATCACGCGCGCGTTCGGCAGCGCATAGCGCTTGCCTGCCGCGCCCGATGCCAGCAGCAGTGCACCCATCGACGCTGCCTGTCCAACGCAGATCGTGCTCACGTCCGGCTTGATGTATTGCATCGTGTCGTAGATCGCCATGCCTGCCGTAACCACGCCACCGGGCGAGTTGATGTACAGGTTGATGTCCTTCTCGGGGTTTTCAGCCTCGAGGAATAGCATCTGGGCCACGATCACGTTTGCGACGTGGTCGTCGATCGGACCCACCAGGAAGATCACCCGCTCCTTGAGGAGGCGCGAGTAGATGTCGTACGCGCGCTCGCCGCGGCTGGTCTGCTCGACCACCATCGGCACGAGATTTAGGGCGTGGGGGCGGTTGTCCATGGGTCGACGTATCTCGAAATTGGGTGTGCGGTCCAGCTAAGGGTGGGGCCGGCTGGACCGTGGCACAAGGCCTTACTGACGGATCGCCTCGGCGAAGGTCAGCGGCTGTTCCGTGTGCTGGGCGCGCTCGGCGATCCAGTCGATGACCTGTTCTTCCATCACGCGCGTCTGCAGGCCCTGCATCAGGTTCGCATCGTTGCGGTAGAGCTCGATGACCTGCTGCGGCTCTTCGTACGTGGACGCGATCAGGCGCATCGTCTCGTTCACGCGGCGCGGGTCGAGCTTCAGCTCGTTTCGACGTGCGAGTTCACCGACCAGCAGCCCGACCAGCACGCGCTTGCGCGCCGGCTCCATGAACTGCTCGAGCGCGTCCTCGGGCAGGTCGCCCTGATGACCCTGGCGGCGCGCGTTCTCGAGCGCCTGCGCAGCGATGGAGCGAGCCTCGTTTTCGACCAGGCGCGGCGGCAGCTCGACGCTCTCATACGCAGCAATCAACTGCTCGCCGACTTCGCGACGCAATCGGTTCATGAGCGCGCCCTTGAGCTCGCGCTCCAGGTTCGAACGGATCTCGGCGCGGAACTGTTCCGAATCGCCGCTCTTGACGCCGAAGCTGCGGATGAACTCGGCGTCGATCTCCGGCATTTCCGCCTCGGCGACGCGTCCGACCGTGATGTTGACCTGCACTGTCTTGCCCGCGAACTCGGGCACGCGCCAGTCGGCCGGGAAGTCGGCGTCGAACTGCTTGGTTTCACCAGCCTTCGTGCCGATCAGCTGCTGTTCGATCGTGTCGAACATCATCCCCGAACCGATGACGTCGGCGCCGTGCTCGACGCCCTCGGCCGGGACGCGCTGGCCATCGGCCATCGACCACGTCTCGAACTCGACCAGGTCGCCCGTCATGCCGCTGCGCTCGACGGTTTTCCACGTGCGGCGCTGCATGCGCAGATTCTCGAGCATCGTGTCGATGTCGGCGTCCGTCACCTCGGCGGTGTGGCGCACGACAGAGAGCTTCGACACATCGATGTCACCGAAATCCGGCACGACCTCGAAGTTGGCGACGAAGGCCACCTGCCCGTTAGCGCCATCGGCGGGCTCGATCCGCGGCGAGCCGGCGAGCTGCAGCGCGTTGTCGCGCACGGCATTGCGGAAGCTGTCGCCAAGCATCTGGTCGAGGATTTCGCTGCGGACCTGCTGGCCGTAGCGCTGCTCGATGACCTTGGTCGGCACCTTGCCGGGGCGGAAGCCCTTGAGCTTCGCGCCGCGCGCGATCTCGCGCAGGCGGGCGGCGACAGCCGTGTCCAGCTGGTCGGCCGGAAGGCTCAGGGTCATGCGACGCTCGAGGTTGCCGACGGATTCGACCGAAACTTGCATATCCACTCCTGCGACCGCGGCTCTGGCCACGGCACGTATGTCAGACGGTTCGGGCGCCGGCCGGAAGGCCGACGACGCGTTGGGTAACGCGATAGTTTGGCGGATCGGGCCGGTGGGCGCCAGACGTGGGCGCTGCCTCGGCGACGCGAGACACAGGAGGCTGCCCCGGGAGACCTGGCACGCGCCAGGCCGCCGTGCAGACGGAAGCGCGGGCGGTATGACGCCTTGGCGGCCAATCGGCGCGCGAACACCTCTACCTTCGATCTGGTGCGAAAGGCGGGACTCGAACCCGCACGCCTTGCGGCGCTGGAACCTAAATCCAGTGCGTCTACCAATTCCGCCACTTTCGCGATGTTCAACGCCACTAAAAAAAAAAGCACCCGGCGGACCGGGTGCTTTGAAGTGGTGGGCCGTCAAGGATTCGAACCTTGGACCTATTGATTAAGAGTCAACTGCTCTACCAACTGAGCTAACGGCCCGTACTGCGAATTTTAACAGCTATCGCGGAAGACACAACCGCGACGTCTAAATGGGGTGGCTGAGGGGACTCGAACCCCCGACATCTGGAATCACAATCCAGTACTCTAACCAGCTGAGCTACAGCCACCGTAGAACTTGGTAACGGCTGCTCAAGGGCAACAGCGCGTCGTGTATCAGTATGCAGCGCCGAGGCGCGTTGTAACGACCCGCACCACGATTTCAACCAACCCGGCGCGCCCGGCAGGAATCGAACCTGCAACCACCGGCTTAGAAGGCCGGTGCTCTATCCGGTTGAGCTACGGGCGCATATCCCGAGCGATACCGTGTACAGGCCCGGCAGGGCCGGAATGGTCGGGGCAGAGGGATTCGAACCCCCGACCCTCTGGTCCCAAACCAGATGCGCTACCAGACTGCGCTATGCCCCGGCCGGTACTTCCGTCGCGCGCCAGCGCCGCGAAAGGCCAAGCATTCTCGACTGCCACCCCCCGCATGTCAACGCGAAACGGAGCGCCCGGCCAGGCGCCACGCCGTGCGGCACCCGGCGGCCGTCACAGGCGGCGGATGATCGCGTCCGCGAACGTGCCGGTGCTGCCCGTGCCGCCGAGGTCCGCTGTCAGCGAATCCTTCGCCTCGAGCGTGGCGATGATGGCGCGGCGCAGGCGCTCGGCGTCGTCGACCTTGCCCATGTGGTCCAGCATCTGCGCCGCCGCGAGCAGCAGCGCGCACGGATTGGCCTTGCCCTGCCCCGCGATGTCCGGCGCCGTGCCGTGCACGGCTTCGAAGATCGCCGCATCGGTGCCGATGTTGGCGCCCGGAGCCAGACCCAGCCCGCCCACCAGGCCGGCGCACAGGTCGGAAATGATGTCGCCGAAGAGATTCGTGGTGACGATCACGTCGAACTGCTCGGGCCTCATGACCAGCTGCATGCAGCAGTTGTCCACGATCATCTCGTTGCATTCGATGTCGGGATATTCCTGCGCGACGGTGCGGGCGGTCTTCAGGAACAGGCCGGAGGTCGACTTCAGGATGTTCGCCTTGTGCACCACCGTGACCTTCCTGCGACCAGTCCGGCGCGCGAGCTCGAAGGCGTAGCGCACGATGCGCTCGGAGCCGCGGCGCGTGGTCCGGGTGATGGAGGTGGCGGTCTCGCCGTCCTCCGACACCTGCTGGCCTTCGGCGCTGTAGGCGCCTTCGGTGTTCTCGCGCACCGTGACCAGGTCGATTCCCGACGGGAAACGCGACTTGGTGTTCGGGAACGACTTGGCCGGGCGCACGTTGGCGTACAGGTCGAAGCGCTTGCGCATCTCGACGTTGATCGAGCTGAAGCCTTCGCCGACGGGCGTGGTCAGCGGGCTCTTGAGCGCAATGCGATTGCGGCGGATCGAGTCCATCGTGCTCGCGGGCAGCAACTCGCCCTGCGACTCGAGCGCGGTGAGGCCGGCGTCGGCGAATTCGTAGCTCAGCCCGAGGCCCATCGTGTCGAGCACGCGCAGCGTGGCCTCCATGATTTCGGGGCCGATGCCGTCGCCGCGGATCACCGTGATGGTTTGCGTCATGTCTGATTTCCGGAGGGTGGCGCGCGGAAAGGCGCGGCGCCGAATTGGAGCCGGCCATTATGCCGAAGGCCCGGACGCGATGCCGGGCCTTCGTCGCGGACCGCCGCTTCTCGGCGGCTCAGCCGTGGTCGTGCGCGACCGGCGCGGGCTCGCCCTGTTCGAGGCGGTCGAGGAAGTCGACGGCGCGGCGCAGGTGCGGGATCACGATCGAGCCGCCAACGACGAGGCCGACGGAAAAGGCCTCGAACATCTCGTCGCGGTTCACGCCGGACTCCCGGCACTGGGCCACGTGGTAACTGATGCAGTCGTCGCAGCGCAGCACCATCGACGCGACGAGGCCCAGCAACTCCTTCGTCCTGACGTCGAGCGCGCCGGGTTGGTAGGTCTGCGTGTCGAGTGCGAAGAACCGGCGCACGACCTGGTTCGGCTCCGCGAGGATGCGCGCGTTCATGCGCTTGCGGAACGCGGTGAACTCCGCAAGGCGGTCCTTCTCGTTGCCCGCGCTCATGCGCCGCCTTCCAGCAGCGACTCGAGGCCGCCCTTGCGATGCAGCGCGATCATGTCGTCGTAACCGCCCACGTGCGTGTCGTTGATGAAGATCTGCGGCACGCTGGTGCGCCCGGTGGCGTCGATCATCTTCCGGCGGACTTCAGCGTCGGTATCGATGCGGACTTCCGACCACGTCTGTCCCTTGCTGTGCAGGAAGTTCTTCGCTGCCACGCAATAGGGGCATACGGCGGTCGTGTAGATGACGATGTTGGCGGGGCTGCTCAAGTGGGGTCTCCTGCGTTCATCACCTGACTATGGAGGCCGGACCGGGCCTTTGCCAGCCCTCCGCACGGAACACAGAGACCTTGCGGAACGAAGGACCGGTGCACCGGTCGAACGCTGCTTAACGGGCGATTCACGCCCGGCGTTCGCCCCCGCGTCATGCTCGACGTGCGGCGCGCCCGCATTCCACCGGGGAACTCTCTTGCTTCGCAGCCTGCTTGCCGCCGCCATCGTGATCGCCGTCGCCGCCCCGCTCGCCTGCGCCCAGGAGACGCGGCTGCCCGATATTGGCTCGTCTGCCGGCGAGCTGATCACGCCGGCACAGGAAGACGCCTATGGCGCGATGACGCTGGCGCAGCTGCGCCACTTCGACTACGTCCTCGAAGACCCGTTGATCGACAGCTGGCTGGACACGCTCGGCCATCGACTGGCCGGCGCTAGCGACGACACCAAGCGCCACTACACCTTCTTCATGCTGCGCGACCGCCAGATCAACGCGTTCGCAACGCTCGGCGGCTACGTGGCGATGAACTCGGGCCTCGTGCTTGCCGCCGACCGCGAGGACGAAGTGGCCGGCGTGCTGGCCCACGAGATCTCGCACATCACGCAGCAACACGTTCTGCGCAGCGTGGAACGGCAGAAGCAGGACCAGATCCCCACGCTGCTCGCGCTGCTCGGCGCGATCGTCGTGGCGCAGCAGGCGCACGGCAATACGGGGGCCGACGCGGCGTCCGCCGCCATGTCGGCGGCAATGGGCCTGGCCGCACAGCGACAGATCAACTTCACCCGCGCCAACGAAACCGAGGCCGATCGCGTCGGCATGCAACTGCTCGCGCGCAGCCATTTCGACCCGCGCGCGATGGCCGATTTCTTCGCGAAGCTGCAGTCGCGCATGCGCACCAACGAGGCGAGCGCGTTCGGCGACGAGGAGCCCGACTACCTGCGCAGCCATCCGATGACGCTCGCACGCATCACCGAGGCCCGCGATCGCGCCGAGCGGCTGCGCACGCAACCCAATTACAGCGGGACGTTCGCGACCGACAACCCGATGCTGCCGGCCGGCCTGCGCCTTGAAGCCGGTACCGGAGCCGGCCCGACCGGCCTGTTCGACTACGCCCGCGAGCGCCTGCGCGTCATGAGCGCACTCACGCCGGCCGCCGCGATCCAGGAATACACGGCGATCAAGAGCTCGCGCGCGCTGACCGACGCCGAACAGTACGGGCTCGCCGTGGCCTTCACGCTTGCGGGGCAGCCGAAATCCGCGCTGCCGCTGCTGACCGCCGTGGTTGCGCGCAAGCCGGCCGACGTCTGGCCTCAGTTGGCCCTTGGCGAGGTCGAGGCCGCGAGCGGCAATGGCGCCGCCGCAGACGCCCGCTTCGAAGCCCTGCTGCGGAAGACCCCGGCGAGTCGCGCGGTGGTGCTCACGTACGCCAAGGTGCTCGGCGAGCGCAGCAGCCCGGCCGCCGGCAAGCGCGCGCAAGCGATCCTGCGGCCGCTGATGTCCAGCCTCTCGGAGGACCCCGTTTTCCAGCGCACGTTCGCGCGTGCCAGCGAAATCGCCGACGACCCGGTGCGGGCGGGCGAGGCCCACGCCGAAGCCGCTTACCTCAGCGGGCGCCCCGAACTGGCGCTCGTGCAGCTCAATACGCTCAAGAAACGTCCCGACCTCGACTACTACTCGCGCACCCGCATCGAGTCCCGGATCGCCGCGATCACCCCGACGGTCCTCGAGCTGCACCGCCAGGGCATCCACGACGAGGACCTGAAGCGCTGAGCGGTTGTCACTGTGCTGTAACCGGACGGTAGTGTAGTGACCGCATCCGAACTTGGCCGGTAGCCGCGTGCACAAGCGCATCCTCATCGTCGAAGACGAGCCCGCGATCCGCGACATGGTCGCCTTCGCCCTGAAAAAGGGGGAGTTCGATCCCGTCCACGCGGGCGACGCGCGCCAGGCCCAGGAAGCGATCGCCGACCGCGTGCCCGACCTCATCCTGCTGGACTGGATGTTGCCCGGCACCAGCGGCCTCGAGCTGGCCCGTCGCTGGCGCCGCGAGCCGCTGACGCGCGAGGTGCCGATCATCATGCTCACCGCTCGAGGCGAGGAAAACGACCGCGTGAGCGGGCTCGAAGCCGGCGTCGACGACTACGTGGTGAAGCCTTTTTCCGCGCGCGAACTGCTGGCGCGCATCCGCGCCGTGCTGCGGCGCAGCCGCGAGGACGACGAGGACGGCTCGGTCGTGGTCGGCGCGATGCGGATCGACGGCGCGGCGCATCGCGTGGTCGCGCGCACCGCGTCGGGCGAACAGCCTGTGCAGATCGGTCCCACCGAGTACCGTCTGCTGCACTTCTTCATGACCCATCCCGACCGCGTCTACTCGCGCTCGCAGCTGCTCGACCATGTCTGGGGCGGCAGCGTGTATGTCGAGGAACGCACGATCGACGTGCACATCCGCCGCCTTCGCAAGACGCTCGAGCCGACCGGACAGGACGGCATGGTGCAGACCGTGCGTGGCGCCGGCTACCGGTTCTCCGCATCGCCCGAGTCGTGAGGCCACGGCCGGCCGGCTCCGGCGCGCGGCCGTTTAGACTGTGCGGATGACGTCCAGCGCCCGCTCCGCCTGGTTGCGAACGCTCGGCCTGGTCGCAGCGCCGATCGGCATCGCGCTCGTGCTCGGAGCGCTTGTCGGCCAGCCGGCGCCGGGAATCGCGATCGGCGCGCTGGTCGCGCTCGCATGGCAGACCTGGCGCACGCAATCGTTGGTGCTTCGACTGACGTCCGGGCGTCGCGCGCAACCGGATGCCCCGGCGGACATCCAGGGTGAAATCGAGCGTCTGCTGTATCGGCGCCAGACCAGCATGCGACTGCGCAAGCGCCGGCTGGTGGCCATGCTGCGCGCCTATCGCGCCGCCGCCACCGTGCTGCCGGACGCGGTGGTCGTCGTCGAGCGCGAGACCCAACGCATCGTGTGGTTCAACGAGGCCGGCACCACGCTACTGGGCCTGCGTTATCCGAACGACCTGCAGGCGTCGATCGTCGAGTGCCTGCGCGGGCTTCCGCTGGCTTCGTGGCTGGCGCGCGGCCGCAACGCCGGGCCGCTGGAAGCCGGTTCTCCGCTCGATGCGACGACCACGCTGAGCCTTCGCCTGCTGCCCTATTCCGACGATCTCTGGCTGCTGGTGGCGCGCGATGTCAGCCGCCTGCTTCAGCTGGAGCAGATGCGTCGCGATTTCGTCGCCAACGTCTCGCACGAACTGCGCACCCCTCTCACCGTCCTGCACGGCTACCTCGACATGCTCGACCCGTCCGAACAGCCGGAATGGGCGCCGATGCTGGAGGAAATGCAGCGGCAGTCCACGCGCATGACGCAACTGGTCGAAGATCTGCTCACGCTGTCGCGCCTGGAGTCACGCGCCGACCTGCCGGCGGAGGAAACTGTCCCGATGTCGGGCATGCTCGCGGCGCTCCGTCGCGAGGCGCTCGCGCTGGGCCAGGGCCGCCACACGGTGGACGTCGAGGACCGCGCGGGCGTCGACCTGCACGGTTCGCCGCGCGAGTTACACAGCGCGTTCTCGAACCTGGTCGCCAACGCCGTGCGCTACACGCCGGAAGGCGGGCGCGTGCTCATCGTCTTCGATCATGAATCCGACGGCGAGGCGGGCGATGGCGTATCACTGTCGGTAACGGACACCGGCCCCGGCATACCCGCCGTTCACCTGCCGCGCCTGACCGAGCGCTTCTACCGCGTATCGAACAGCCGCTCGCGCGAAACCGGCGGCACGGGCCTCGGCCTGTCGATCGTCAAGCATGTGCTCGCGCTGCACCAGGCGCGTCTCGACATCCGAAGCGAAGTCGGGGTCGGCAGCACGTTTTCCTGTCACTTCGGCGCTGCGCGCGTGCGCGACCGCCTGCCCCTGGAGCAGTCCGCATGAGCGATCACGACAGCAGCGACGACCTGCTGCGCGACCCATCGCTGTACTTCAACCGCGAGCTCTCCCAACTCGACTTCAACTTCCGCGTGCTCGCGCAGGCGCAGGACGGCTCCGTGCCGTTGCTCGAGCGGTTGCGCTACCTGTGCATCAGCTGCACGAACCTCGACGAGTTCTTCGAGATCCGCGCGGGCACGCTGCAGCACGCACAGGAACTCGGCCTCGCCGCGGGCCCCGATGGCCTGGTTCCGTCCGCCACGCTTGCGCGCATCCACGAGCGCGCCGCCGAGCTGGTCGCCGCACAGTACGACTGCTGGAACACGGTGCTGCGTCCGGCGCTCGGCGACGTCGGCGTGCGCGTGTTGCACCGCGACGCGTGGAGCGACGCGCAGACCGACTGGCTGCGCAAGCATTTCCTCGACGACATCCTGCCGGTGCTTTCGCCGCTGGGGCTCGATCCGGCGCATCCGTTCCCGAAGATCCTCAACAAGTCCCTGAACATCGTGGTGGTGCTGGAAGGGCGCGACGCGTTCGGCCGCGCCGGGCACCTCGCCATCGTGCGTGCGCCGCGCTCCTTGCCGCGCATCATCCAGCTGCCGGAAGCCGTTTCGGGCGGCCCCAGTGATTTCGTCTTCCTCTCCTCTGTGCTGTCGGCGTTCGTCGACGAACTGTTCCCCGGCATGCTGGTCAAGGGCGCGTACCAGTTCCGCGTGACGCGCAATTCGGAGTTGCTCGTCGACGAGGAGGAGGTGGAGAACCTCGCCCTCGCGCTGAAGGACGAGCTTCTCGGACGCGGCTACATGCGCGCGGTACGCCTCGAGATCGCCGAGCAGTGCCCGCCCGACATCGTGCAGTTGCTGCTCGCCAACTTCGAGCTCGACGACAGCGCCGTGTACCGCATCAACGGCCCGGTGAACCTCAATCGCGCGATCCAGGTGTATGACCTGGTGAAGCGGCCCGACCTGAAGTTTCCGCCGTTCACTCCGCGGATCCTCCCAGGCGTCGAATCGATGTTCGAAACGATCGCCTCGCACGACGTGGTCCTGCACCATCCGTTCGACTCGTTCACGCCGGTGCTGGAACTGCTGCGGCAGGCGTCCGAGGATCCGAACGTGCTGGCGATCAAGCAGACGCTGTACCGCGCCGGCAAGGATTCGCAGATCGTCGAGCACCTCATCCAGGCCGCGCGAAACGGCAAGGACGTGACCGTCGTCGTCGAGCTGCGCGCGCGTTTCGACGAAGAGGCGAACCTCGGCCTGGCGGATCGGCTGCAGGCGGCCGGCGTGCAGGTGGTATACGGGGTCGTCGGCTACAAGACGCACGCGAAGATGCTGTTGATCGTGCGGCGCGAGGGCAAGGGCCTGTGCCGCTACGTGCACCTCGGCACCGGTAACTATCACTCCGGCACGGCGCGCACCTACACCGACATCGGGCTGCTCACCGCCGACGCCGACATCGGGCACGACGTACACCTGATCTTCCAGCAGATATCCGGGTTGTCGCCGTCGCTGGAGCTGAGGCGGATGCTGCAATCGCCATTCACGCTGCACAGCGGGATGCTGATGCGCATCGACCGCGAAGCGCGCAATGCGCAGGCCGGCCTTCCCGCGCGGATCATCGCGAAGATGAACGCGCTCAACGAGCCGCAGGTGATCCGCGCGCTCTATCGCGCCTCGCAGGCCGGCGTGCGCATCGACCTGATCGTGCGCGGCGCGTGCTCGCTGCGCCCGGGCGTTCCAGGCGTATCCGACAACATCCACGTGCGTTCGGTCGTGGGCCGGTTCCTCGAGCATTCGCGCGTCTACTGGTTCCAGAACGGCGGCGACCCGGAACTGCTGTGCGGCAGCGCGGACTGGCTCGAACGCAACCTGCTGCGCCGCGTGGAGACAGGGTTCGTGATCGTCGATCCGCGGGTGGCGCGGCGCATCTATTCCGAGGTGCTGGAGAACTATCTCGAGGACACCTGCAACGCGTGGGAGCTGGCCCCGGACGGCCACTACGCCCGCGTGCAGCCGGCTGATGGCGCAGCGCCGTACTCGGCGCAGCTCAAACTCCTGTCGAAGCTCTGCGGATGAACGGGCTCCTGCACAGCGCGAGGCTTCCGCTCAAGGATGGCGACCAGCTCGCCGCCGTCGACCTCGGCTCCAACAGTTTCCACATGGTGGTGGCCAGCTATGTGCTCGGCCAGTTGCGCATCGTCGACCGCATCAAGGAAACGGTGCGGCTCGCGGAAGGGCTGGAGAAAGGCGCGCTGACCCCGCCCGCGCGCGAGCGTGCGCTGGAATGCCTGGAGCGCTTCGGGCAGAGGCTTCGCGATATTCCACCGCAGCACATTCGCGCGATCGCCACGAATACGGTCCGCCGCCTCGCGACGCCCCAGGCCTTCCTCGGCCCGGCCGAAAGCGCGCTCGCGCATCCGATCGAGGTGGTCTCCGGCCGCGAGGAAGCGCGACTGATCTACCTCGGCGTCGCGCACGAGCAGCCGCCCAAGGCCGGCCATCTGCGGCTCGTCATCGATATCGGCGGCGGCTCGACCGAATTCATCATCGGCAGCGGCTTCGAAGCGATCGAGCGCGAGAGCGTGCAGGTGGGCGCCATCGCCACCACGCGACGCTTCTTCGCTGACGGGAAGCTTTCGCGCAAGCAATGGAAGAGCGGCGTGGCGGCGGTGAGCGCCGAGCTGCAGCAGTTCGCGGGCACCTACCGTTCGCTGGGCTGGGACGAGGCCCTCGGTTCGTCGGGAACGGCGCGCGCGATCGGCGAGATGTGCGCGGCCATGAAGTTGACGAAAGGCGCGATCACCGCCGAGGCGCTACCAAAGGTGCGCGACCGGCTGCTCGAGTTCGAGCGGATCGACGCGATCGCGTTGCCCGGCCTTTCGGAGGATCGGCAGTCGATCATCGCTGGCGGGCTGCTGGTGATGGAAGCCGCGTTCGATGCGCTCGGCCTGCAGCGGCTGGCCGTCAGCAAGGCCGCGATGCGCGAGGGCATCCTGTACGACATGCTCGGACGCGGCGGCCTGGATGATCCGCGCGAGGCATCGGTGCTCGCGCTGACCGAGCGCTACGGCATCGATCGCGCGCAGGCGCAACGTGTCGAGCAGACGGCGCTGCGGTTGTTCGACCAGGTGGCGGTCGAAGGCGCGCTCGACGGCGACGATCGCCTGATGCTCGCCCGCGCCGCGCGCCTGCACGAGCTCGGCCTCACGATCGCGCACAGCAAGTACCACCTGCACGGCGCCTATATCGTCGAGAACTCCGACATCGCCGGTTTCTCGCAGCAACAGCAGCAGTTCCTGGCCGCGCTGATCCGCACGCACCGGCGCCGCGCGCGCAAGACGGACTTCGACGCCCTGCCCGATCGGCTGCTCGCCGCCGCGCGGCATATCGCAGCGCTGCTGCGCGTGGCGGTCGTTCTGCATCGCGGGCACGACGGGGAACCGATCCCGCAGTTGTCGGCGCGCATGCAGGGCGAGCGGCTGACCGTTTCGCTCGACTCGCGATGGCTCGAACGCCGCCCTCTATTGAAAGCGGACCTGCGCACCGAACAGGGGTATTTCGAAGGCCTCGACATGGAGCTGGTGGTGGAGACGACGTAACGGCTGAAAAGGCGCCGCGGCTCATTCCCGCGTGCCCGGCGTTGCCGGCGCGCCGAGCCGGTACCAGTCGACGCGTCGGGTCACGGTCATGATGCCGGCGAGGATCGCGAACAGCAGGCCCGCGCCGAGCACCAGCGCGTTGTCTTCCGATATCAGCAGGCCGTACAGCGCGCCATACAGCAGCGCCAGCATCGCCGCGAATGCACCGCCTCGCGCAGCGCTTCGAAGTACCGCGCTCAGGTAGAAGCCGATCAGGCCGATGCAGGCCCCGCTCGCGACGACGTAAGCCACGCCGAAGTCGACGTGCTCGCCCAGGCTCACCAGCAGCAGGAAGAAGATCACCAGCGCGAGGCCTACAAGCCCGTATTGGATCGGGTGGATCGGCAGCTGCCTGACGAGCTCGAACATGAACAGGCCGACGAACGTCAGCACCACGAACAGCACGCCGTACTTCGTCGCGCGGTCGGCCTGCGTGTAGGCGTCGACCGGTTCGGCCAGCACCACCCCGAGCACGTCGATGCCGCCCGTCGCGTTGCCCGTGTCCGTCCCCGCGAAGGGCAAGGCGACCGCACCGCCAAGGAACTGGCGCTGCGCATCGGTCGCCACCGACGCCACCTGCCACTGCGCCCGGAAACCGCCGTCGGTGATCCGGCTCCGCCACGGCGACAGGCCCTGGAAGCTGGGATGCGGCCAACTCGACACGAGGTCGATGCGGTTCCGCTTTGCGATCGGAACGATTCCCAGCGACTCGGCACCGGCCAGCTGCATGTCCAGTCGCGTCGCAAGAGCGAGATGGGCGCCCGGCGCGAGTGCGGCGAGGCGCGCGTGCAGCCCACTGCCCGCGCGGATTCCCGAGCCTTCGTGCAACTCCATCTCGACGCCGTCCACGCGCAGGCGCGGCGCGCCGTGCAGGCCGCGCACGTCGGTGATGGCATAGCTCAGCACGGGCACGCCGATGACGCGTTCCGCGCCGGGCGCGGCATCGTCCGGAATGGTCGCGTCGAACTCGGCCGCCAAGGTCGCCGTCCACTCGTAGACGGGCACCGCGTAGATACCGCGCTTGCGCGTCGCCGGAACGAGCGGCCCGCCGGCTGCCAGGCGCGTCGGAAAGAATGTCCACTGCGACCAGCGACGCTTGCGCACCGTGTGCGCCACGCCGTCGCCACCGGGCTCGTCGAACTCCGCGATCTCCGAATACGGCACCGTGAGCACGGGGCCGGTCACCGCCTGCGGCCCGGCATAGGAACGCATCACGTCGGCAACGGCCTGCCGGCGATACGACTGTCGTTCCGCGGTTACCCCGTGCACCAACGCCAGCGGGATCAGGATGGCGAGCGTCATCGCCGCCACTAGCACCATCTTGAACCACATGCGCATTGCATTCGTCCTTGGAGGAGAGATGCGTGCACTCTCCAACGCGGCCGTGCGCAGGCGATGGCGCTACGGTGAAGCGGGCATGAAGTCAGACCGGCAGGTCGATGCTGGCCTCGGCACCGCCGTCGTCGCGATTGCGCAGGCGAGCGTGCCCGGCATGCAGGTGGGCCACCTCCGCCACGAAGCAGAGCCCGAGCCCACTGCTGCGGCTGCCGCCCTCCGGGCGCGGCAGCGAATAGAACCGCTCGAATACGCGCGCGGTGGCGTAGTCCGGAATACCGGGGCCTCGATCACGCACATGCAGCTGCAGGTGGTCACCAATGCGCTCGGCACCGAGGTCGATATCGGTGCCCTCCGCTGCGAAGTCGGAGGCGTTCTCGACGAGGTTGACCAAGGCCTGGCGCAACAGGAATGCGTCGCCATCCCGCGTGGGCAGATCGGGCCCCACACGTACACGAAGCGACTGCCCGCGCGAGCGCAGCCGCTCCGTGCAATCGGCGGCGACCCCTGCCAGCAGTTCGCCGACGTCGATAGGCGCGGGGGCTTCAAGTCTCTGGCTATGCTCGACGGCGGCGAGCGCCAGCAGGTTGTCGATCATCCGTGCAAGGC
The DNA here is from genome assembly GCF_008274655.1 of Cognatilysobacter lacus. Taxonomy (GTDB): domain Bacteria; phylum Pseudomonadota; class Gammaproteobacteria; order Xanthomonadales; family Xanthomonadaceae; genus Cognatilysobacter; species Cognatilysobacter lacus. The sequence continues at coordinate 36,673 of NZ_VTRV01000004.1, forward strand.
GTTCGCTCTGTGCGCGGATCCCGGAAACGAAACCGCGGTGTTCGGCTTCGGTCATTGGCCGTTCGAGGAGCTCCGCACTGGCGCGTATCGCGGCCAGCGGGCTCTTCATCTCGTGCGTGAGCGTGTGCACGTACTGCTCGACGTACTGCTTGCCCTCGAGCTTGGTGCGCATCGTTTCCAGCGCGCGTCCGAGTTCGGCGAACTCGCCCGCGGTGGAAGGCAGGACCGCGCGGTCACCGGCGGTGACGGCCTGTGCGTAGCGTTGCAACATGCCCAGCTGGCGCGACAGCCACCACGCCGCCGCCAGCCCGGTCAGCAGCGCGGCGCCGAGCAATCCGGCGCCCCATCGCGTGATGATTCCCTGGCTGCGTTCGATGAAAGGCTGCAGGACGCGGTTGGGTTTCGCGACGGTCAGCACGCCGATGAGCCGGCCCGTTTCGTCGCGCACCGGCGCGGCCACGTGCATCACGGTGGAGGTCGGGTCGGAAGGATCGGAAAGCGTCGAGCGCGCGCCATAGCGGCCGTGCAGCGTGCGGTACACGTCGTTCCACCGCGAGAAGTCGCGACCGGTGGCGACGCCGTCGCTGTCGAACACCACGACCCCGCGCGCATCGGTCACGTAGATCCTGTAGTTGGTGCGACGCTTGGAAAAGCCCCAGATCGCCGCGGCCGGATCGCGGTTGCGCAGGTCGCGCACGTGCCTGGCGAAGCGGCCATCGCGGATGTGTCCCGCCGCAAGGTCGTCGGCCGCGAGCTCGGCGAGAACGTTCGCGGTGTCGACGAGGGTGTCCTCCATCGCCTGCCGCACGCCTGGCTTCACCTGGGCGACGAACACCTGGGTGACGATCAGGCCGGCCAGCGCGACGATCGCGAAGTAGCCCAGGAAGATGCGCAGGCCGATGCGCATGTCAATCCAGGTGGAGCGAGTAGCCGAGCCCGCGCTGCGTGCGGATCGGGTCGGCTTCGGGCACGGCCGCGCGCAGTTTCGCGCGCAGCGTCTTGATGTGGGTATCGACCGTCCGGTCGGTGCTGTCGCTGTCCCCGCCCCATACGCGGTCCATCAGCTGCGCGCGGCTGAGGATCGCGCCGGGGCGTTGCAGCAGCGCCGCCAGCAACCCGTACTCGTACCGCGTCAGGTCGAGCGGCTTGCCGCGGAACGCGATCCGGTGGCCTTGCGCGTCATGGGCGAACGGCCCGGACGACGCGGCGCCGCCGCTTCGACGCAACACTGCACGCACCCGCGCCGCCAGTTCGCGCGGCGAAAAGGGCTTGGCCACGTAGTCGTCGGCGCCGATCTCGAAGCCGAGCACCCGGTCGGCCTCCGCATCGCGCGCGGTCAGGAAGATCACGGGCAGGTCGGCGCGGCGACGCAGTTCGCGGCAGAGCGCGAAGCCGCCGATGTCCGGAAGCCCGACGTCGAGGATCGCGAGGTCGTGCGTTCCCTTCGCCGCCAGGTCCAGCGCATGTCCGCCCGTCAGCGCATGGTCGACGTCGTGGCCGTCCTCGCGCAGGGCGAATTCGATCGTGCGCGCGATCGCGCTTTCATCCTCCACGAGCAGGATCCGCCCCATCCGCGCCCCCTCGATGACAGCCGGCAGTGTGCCACCGCGTAGGCTATGCGCATGAACTACCGCCACGCCTTCCATGCCGGCAACCACGCCGACGTGCTCAAGCACACCGTCCTGCTGATGCTCTGCGAGGTGCTGGCCGACAAGCCGGCCCCGCTGTTCGCACTCGACACGCACGCCGGCCGCGGCATCTATCGCCTCGACGACGCCAAGGCCCAGCGCACCGGGGAGGCCACCGGAGGCGTCGGTCGCGTGCCCGACAGCGACGTGCCGATTCCGCTGCGCCCTTACGCGGCGGCAGTCGCCGCCTGTCGCGCCGCACACGGCCCGAGCGCGTATCCCGGTTCGCCCTGGTTGCTGGCGCACGCGCTGCGGGCGCAGGACCGCATCGCATGCTGCGAGCTGCAACATGACGAAGCCGACGCACTGCGGGCGAATTTCGCCGGCGATCCGCGCGTCGCGGCCCACGCGCGAGATGGCTACACGGCGATGCATGCGCTGTTGCCGCCCCGGATCGGCACCGAGCGCTTCGGTCGCGGCCTGGTGCTGATCGACCCGCCTTTCGAATCGCAGATGGAGGAATTCGACGTCGCGATCACCGCGCTGCGCGATGCCTTGCAGCGCTTTCCGCAGGCCACCTACGCGCTCTGGTATCCGATCAAGCTGCGGCGCACCCTGCACCCGGTTTTCCGCCGCCTGGCCGCGCTGCCCGCCAAATCCGTGCTGGTTGCCGAAGTCCTGGTGCGCCCCGACGACTCGCCGCTGCGCATGAATGGCAGTGGCCTGGTGCTGTTCAACGCGCCGTGGAAATTCGACGCGCGGCTGCGCACGCTCTTGCCGGCGCTGGCGCGGGTGCTCGGCGACGAGGGGCGGGGCACGTGGCGGGTCGACTGGCTCAAGGCGCCGGAATAGAGCAGCCTCGGGAGCCTGCGCTCACGCGGGTGACGATTCCGGCCCTTCGCCCTTGATGTCGGGCTCGAAGAAGCTCCACCGGATCTCCGGGAACGTCGACTTCATGCCGCGCTCGACCGCGTTGATCGCCGCGATCAGTGCTGTTTCGCTGCCGGTGTCGCGCATGTGCGCCTGCACCGACACCATGGCGTCGTTGCCGAGTTGCACGGTGATGAGGTTGAGCACCTGCGTGACTTCCGGTCGCGCCTGCAGGAACGCGTGCAGTTCGCGTTCGCGCAGCGGGTCCATGCTCTGGCCGATCAGCATCGCCTTGATCTCGACCGCGACGAACATCGCGACCACCACCAGCAGCACGCCGATCGTGATCGTGCCCAGGGCGTCCCAGATCGGGTTCCCGGTCAGCACGGTCAGCAGGATCGCCGCGAGCGCGAGGACCAGGCCGAGCAGCGCCGCGAGGTCCTCGCCGAAGATCACCAGCAGTTCCCCCTGGCGGCTCTCGCGGAACCATCTGGCGAGCGAGCGGCCGCCGCGCGCCTTCGCGACTTCCTGCAGGCAGGCGCGCATCGAAATGCCTTCGGCAATCACGCCGAACACCAGCACGCCGGCGGCCCACCACCAGTCCTTGAGGGGCTCGGTGCTGTGCAGCTTATGGATGCCCTCGTACAGCGAGAACATGCCGCCGACGGTGAACAGCATCACCGCCACCAGGAACGACCAGAAGTAGATCGCCTTGCCGTAGCCGAGCGGGTAGTCGGGCGACGGCGGCCGCTTCGACTGGCGCACGCCGATCAGCAGCAGCACCTGGTTGCCGCAGTCGGCGAAGGAATGCACGGTTTCGGCCAGCATCG
>NZ_VTRV01000040.1 GCF_008274655.1 Cognatilysobacter lacus
ATCTCGGCGCCGACGCGCACGCGCGAGGGCGCGGCCACGCGGCCGGTTGCGACGACGTCCTGCACCACCGGCGCTGCGACGACCTCGTAGCCCGGGAGCGCCGGCCCGCGGATGCGTGACGCGATCCAGAGCACGATCGAAACCACGCCCACGGCGACGACGACGGGCAGGATCCATCTGCGGCGCGCGGATCGGGTGGCCATGGCAGCACCAGTGACGCGGGTGTCCATCATCGCGCATCGTTGTCGGGGCGGCGTCGCGTCGCCCGCCGAACTGATGCGCGGCGCGCGGCACTCGGTTGCCCGACAACGTGGTGACCCTGTCCGGAGGGTATGCTCGGCCGCGACAGGAGGTTCCATGAGATACGCGCTGTACATCGCCGTGGTGCTCGCGACTCTGGCTGCACTCGCATCGGTCGTCGCGTTCGGGGTCGGCGCGGGCGTGCTTGCCGTGCTGCTGCCTTTCGCCGCGCTCGGCACCTGGGACGTGCTGCAGACACGAAGCACGCTGCGCCGCAATTACCCGCTGCTCGCGCATTTCCGTTACGGGCTCGAGGCGATCGGGCCGGAAATGCGGCAGTACTTCATCGAAGCCGATACCTCCGAGACCCCGTTCTCGCGCCAGGAGCGAGCGCTTGCCTACCAGCGAGCGAAATCCGTGCTCGACACGCGGCCATTCGGCTCGCTGCAGGACATCTACGGCCCCGAGTACGAATGGATCAACCATTCGATGCGGCCGTCGGAGTACATGTCACACGACTTCCGCATCCTGATCGGCGACGAGCGCGCGCAGCCGTATTCGGCGAGCGTGTTCAACATCTCCGCGATGAGCTTCGGATCGCTTTCGGCCAATGCGATCCGCGCGCTCAACAAGGGCGCGCGCATGGGCAACTTCTCGCACGACACCGGCGAAGGCTCGATATCGCCGTACCACCGCGAATTCGGTGGCGACCTCGTGTGGGAAGTCGCGTCAGGCTACTTCGGTTGCCGCAACGACGACGGCAGCTTCAGCGAGGAAAAGTTCGCGACCGCCGCAGCGGACCCCCAGGTCCGAATGATCGAAGTCAAGCTGTCGCAGGGTGCCAAGCCCGGCCACGGAGGCGTGCTGCCGGGCGCTAAAGTGACGGCGGAGATCGCAGCCACACGCGGCGTGCCGGCGGGCGTCGACTGCATCTCGCCGGCAAGGCATTCGACATTCGATACGCCGAAGGGGCTGCTCGCGTTCGTCGATCGCCTGCGCACGCTGTCGGGTGACAAGCCCACCGGTTTCAAGCTCGCGATCGGTCACCCGTGGGAATGGTTCGGCATCGCGAAAGCCATGCACGAGACCGGTGTGCTGCCCGATTTCATCGTGGTGGACGGGGCGGAAGGCGGCACGGGCGCGGCGCCGGCCGAGTTCATCGATCATGTCGGCGTGCCGATGCACGAGGCGCTGATCCTCGTGCACAACACGCTGGTCGGCCTCGGCCTGCGCGACCGCATCCGCATCGGCGCCGCCGGCAAGATCATCAGCGGCTTCGACATCGCGCGCACCATGGCGATGGGCGCGGACTGGTGCAATGCCGCGCGCGGCTACATGTTCGCCGTTGGCTGCATCCAGGCGCAGAAGTGCCATACGGATCGCTGCCCGACAGGCGTGGCGACCCAGGATCCGGCGCGCTGGAAGGCCGTCGACGTGCCTGACAAGGCGACGCGCGTGCACAACTTCCACGACAACACGTTGAAGGCGCTCCGTGACCTCATCTGCGCCGCGGGCCTGCGGCATCCGGCGGAACTGGGGCCGGAGCACATCCTGCGGCGGGTCTCCCCGACCGAGGTCGGCTCCCTCGCATCGATCTTCAACTTCCTCGAGCCCGGCGAGTTGCTGCGCGGCGTGCCGCGCCACGCCGTGTTCGAAGCGTTCTGGGAAGACGCGCGCAGCGATTCGTTCGCACCGCCGGCCGGCATCGCTGCAAGGCGAACCAGCAAGCTGATCTGACCTCAGGCGTCGCCGAACAGGGACAGCAGGCGCTCGGGCGGCCTGCCGAGCACTGCGCGTCTCCCGTGCACCAGAAGCGGCCGTTCCACCAGTTCGGGATGCGATGCCATCGCGTCGAGCAGCGCTTCTTCGCCGAGCGACGCGTCCCCCAACCCAAGCGCCTTGTACGACGGCTCGCCGATGCGCAGAAGCTCGCGCGCTGGACGGCCGGTCATCGCTACGATGTCGCGCAGCTCGGCGGCCGTCAGCGGCGTGGCCGTGATGTCGACGAGCTCGGGGTCGATCCCGCGCGCCCGCAGCATCGCCAGCGCGGCGCCCAACTTGGAGCAGGTGGCGTTGTTGTGAAACAGCATGGGGCGCTCGACGGCCATCGGTTGTCCTTCGCTTAACGGTGCGACCCATTATCGCGCGGCCGCTTCACCCGGTGAGGACGCAGCCTGCGCGACGGTGCGAAGAAACATGCTGGAGACTCCCATGGCCAGGCCCATCTGGACCGGCTCGATCTCGTTCGGTCTGCTCAATATTCCGATTCAGCTGATGTCGGGCGAGCGCCGCACCGACATCCATTTCCGGATGCTGGACGCGCGTGACAACTCGCCGATCCGCTACGAGCGCGTCAACGCCGAGACCGGGGAAGAAGTGCCGTGGAAGGAGATCGTGAAGGCCTACGAGTTTTCCAAGGACAACTACGTGATCCTGCAGCCCGAGGACATCGAGCGAGCGGCCACCGACAACCACGAAACGATCGCTATCGAGTCGTTCGTGGACGCGAAGACCATCCCGATGTCGTACCTGGAGAAGCCCTACATCCTCGTGCCCGGCAAGAAGGCCGAGAAGGGTTACGTGCTTCTGCGCGAAGTGCTGAAGAAGAACGGGCGCGTTGGCATCGGCCGCGTCGTGATCCGCACCCGTGAATACCTCTGCATGCTCGCGCCAGAGGGCGATGCGCTGATGCTCATGCTGATGCGGTTCCCCCAGGAGATCGTCGAGGCCTCCGAATACACGTTGCCGACCGGCACCGCCCGCGCGTGGAACGTGACGCCGCGCGAGATGGAGATGGCCGAGATGCTGATGCAGTCGATGACCGACGAGTTCAACCCGGCCGACTACAAGGACGAGTTCCGCGAGCGGCTGTCCCAGGTGATCAAGGAGCGCATCAAGCAGAAGCACACGACGCGCGTGGACGACGACAAGGACGAGGAACAGTCCGAGGCCGCGACCAATGTCGTGGACTTCATGTCGCTGCTCAAGAAGAGCCTGGACCAGAAGGCCGGCACCACCAAGCCTGCGAAGAAGACCGCGGCGCGCAAGCCCGCCGCAACGAAGCCGAAGAAGCGCGCCACCACGAAGCGGGCCTGACGCGTGGGCCTGCAGGAGTACAACCGCAAACGCGAATTCAACCGCACGCCGGAGCCGAAGGGCGAGGTGCCGCGCCGACGCGGCGGGCCGCTGTCGTTCGTGGTGCAGCTGCACCATGCACGTGCCCGGCATTACGACCTGCGGCTCGAGGTCGACGGTGTCCTGCGCAGTTGGGCGGTGCCCCGCGGGCCATCCTTCAGGCCGGGCGAAAAGCGGCTGGCAGTGGAGACGGAAGATCATCCGTTGACCTACTCGCACTTCGAGGGGCTGATCCCCGAAGGCGAATACGGAGCGGGCCACATGGCGATCTTCGACCACGGCACGTGGGAGCCCGAAGGCGACCTGCACGAAGCCATCGAGAACGGCCGGATCGATTTCACGCTCAAAGGCGAGCGCCTCAAGGGACGCTGGACGCTTATCCGGACGCACCAGCGTGGGAGCCGCGCGCAGTGGATGCTGCTCAAGCGCACCGACGAATTCGCAGCCGATCTCGAGGCCGATGACCTGATCGGTGAGCTGCCTGCGCCGCCTCCGGATGCACCGGGCGCGTCGACGCGACAGGGGCTCGAGATTCGCGAGAAGAAGGGTTTCGACACGGGGACGAAGGACATGCAGAAGGCCCGCAAGACCGCGACGCGAAAATCCGCGGCGAAGACCCCGAAACAGGCATCCTCGACGCGCGCCGCCAAGCCGGCCAAGGGCGCAGCCTTGCGCGCGCAGGCCTCGGCGGCGATTCGCGGAAACCCATCTGCGCGTGCAAACCGCGACCTGCGTGCGCTCAAGCGGCAGGCGGCGAAACTCGCAGACGGCGCGAAGTTTGTCATGGGCCAATTCGTGCAGCCGATGCTCACGGTCTCCGCGGAACATGCGCCGCCCGCGGACGACTGGATCCACGAGTGGAAATGGGACGGATACCGCCTGCTCGGGCAGAGCGGCCCGGAGCCGATGCTCTGGTCGCGCAACGGAATTCCGTGGAACGACCGCGTGCCTGAACTGATCGCGATGCTGGGAGGCCTGGGTGCGTCCGCGGTGATGGACGGCGAGCTCATCGCTGTCGACGCGTCCGGCTACAGCGACTTCAACGCGTTGCAGAAGGCGCTGTCTGACAAGGACGCGCGCAACCTCCGCTACGTCGTGTTCGATCTGTTGGCGTTCGACGGCCACGACCTGCGGCGCGCGCCGCTGGTCGAGCGCAAGGCCCTGCTCGAAAAGTTCCTCGACGGCGCAGACCCGCGCTTCTTCTACAGCACGCACATCGCGGGCCATGGCCCCAAAATCTTCGATGCGGCTCGCGAGCGCGGCATGGAAGGGATCATCAGCAAGCGCGCGCAGTCACGTTACGTCGATGGTCGCTCCAGGGAGTGGCTCAAGATCAAGACGGCCGAGACACGCGACTTCGTGGTGGTGGGTTACACGCCGCCCAAGGGTTCGCGACAGGGGCTGGGCTCGTTGATGCTCGGCCAGTACAAGGACGGCGCACTCGTGTACGCGGGGCGCGTCGGCTCAGGCATGAACAACGATTTCCTGCTGGGCCTCATCAAGCGGTTACGGGCGCTGGAGGTCGACGAGCCGGTCGTCGAGGTGCCCAGGCACGTGCCGCTGCCGAAGGGACGAATCAACTGGGTCAAGCCGAAGATGGTCGTCGAAGTGTTCTTCCGCGGTTGGGGGAAGGAGGGTCTCGTGCGCCAGGCGTCGTTCCATCGCATCCGCGACGACAAGCCCGCTACCGCCGCTGCGCTCGAGCAGCCTGAACCGGGCGCGCCGGTGCGCAAGGCAGCTGCGAGGGCGGCGGCAAAGCCGGCATCGGCGAAGAGCCCGGCGCGCAAGGTGGCCAAGCAACCGGCGCGCGCTGCCGAGTCGACATCGAAGGGTGCTGCGGCGACGCGCACTGTGAATCCATCGTCGGCCAAGCGTCGCGGAAAACCGTCCTTCGACCTCGACACGTCGGCGCTGCCGCAGCTCAGCAGCCCCGACCGCGTGGTGTACCCGGACTCGGGCTATACCAAGCAGGACGTGTGGAACTACTACCTGGCGGTCGCGCCGAAGCTGCTGGAGGAAATCGGAGGGCGGCTGCTGTCGATCGTCCGTTGTCCGGACGGCATCGACGGGCAGCACTTCTTCCAGAAACACACGCGGCACGGGTTCAGCGAGGCGGTCAAGCAATACCAGCTGACCGAGAACGACGGCAACCAGGCGGCGTATTTCTATGTCGACAGCGTCGCCGGCCTGATGTCCCTGGTGCAGATGAACGCGCTGGAAATCCACCCCTGGGGTTCGCGCATCGAGACGCTCGAGCAGCCTGATCGCATCGTGTTCGATCTCGACCCGGATCCGTCGATCGAATGGCCAGCCATCCGCGCCGCTGCAAAGGAGGTTCGTAACCGGTTGCTCGAGGCCGGGCTCGAATCATTTCCGAAGCTGTCCGGCGGCAAGGGCGTGCATGTGGTCGCGCCGCTCCTGCCGCATGCGACGTGGGACACGGTGCGCGATTTCTGCGACGCATTTGCGAACGCGATGGAGCAGCAGGCACCGGAGCGCTATGTGGCGACGATGAGCAAGTCCAAGCGGCGCGGGCGGATCTTCATCGACTGGCTCCGCAACGGGCGCGGCGCGACCAGCGTGGCCAGCTGGTCGTTGCGCGCACGCGAGGGCGCGCCGGTGGCCGTTCCGGTCACCTGGGCAGAACTCTCGCGCGTTAAAAGCCCGGCGCGCTACACGCTGGCCGATGCGGCCAAGCGCGAAATGCCGGATGAGGCGAAGCGCATCATCGAGAACGCGAAGCCACTCTCGGTCTGACGGAGGTCGCGATCGTCTCGCACGGCACGCATGCCGCTACGTGATATCGCCGTTACGCGATTGTTTGCGCGCCGGCACCAACGGTGGATTTCTTCGCATCCGATGCAGGGAGCGCGTTCACTTACGGCGTCGGTGGCGAGGTGCCGCGGTTGCTGTTCTGCGGGTTCGTGTCGGTGCTTGCGCCCGTCGTTGTTCCCGTTCCCGTTCCCGTTCCCGTTCCCGTTCCATTGCCCATCGAGTTGGACATGCCAGCGGGCGTGCCGGTTTCGGTCGCGCCGGTGTTGCCGGTCGCCGCGCTGTTCGAATCGGTGGTCGTGGGCGGCATGGTCGACGTTTCGGCAGGCGTGCCGGACGCAGTGGTGCCCGTTGCAGGCGTCGTGCCCGACGCATCCGTGGCAGGTGCAGGGCCGGCGGAAGTATCGGATGCGGATGACGTGCTCGTCTGCTCGTTCCTGTGACACGCGGCGAGGAGCAGCACCGACGCTGCAACGGCATACATTTTCGTATTCATCGTGTCGTCTCGCTCGTGAGTGATGCGCTGCGTCCGGGACCGGACTGTCGCATTGCCCGCGACAGCGTTGCGTAAAGCATGCGTGAGTGACGCGTTGGGTGTCGGCTTGCGCGCCTGCAAATTATTCCGCCAGGCGAAAGTTGCTCCTTCGTTTGCACGCGTGCGCCCATCCAGTAAGGCCTCGCGAGTTGGCACGCGACTTGCGCATCCCCCCGTGTCGCCGACAGCGCGGCGCTACTACGCCGAACAGCCGAGACGGAGGAATGCACGGTGAGTGATCAACCCATAGGGCGTCATTTGCGCGAAGTGGCGAACGATGTCGTTCGTCTTGGCGCCGAGGCGTTAACCGCAAGCAGGAATTGGCTCAACGAGAGGAAGCACGACATGCATCAGCAGGAACAAGGCAATCAGAACGCCGCCAGCCGTCAGGGCGCGCAGGGCAGCCAGCAGGGCTACCAGGCCGAGAACTCTCAGGCATCGCGCCTGGGCGCCGGTCGCGAAAGCGGCCAGTGGGAACCGGGATACGTCAACCAGATGAACCAGGGCGAGCTGTACGGCCGGGGCAACCAGTACGGACAGAGCAACTACGGCACGTCCGAGGGCGGGCAGCAGAGCTCGATGGGGCAGGGCTACGGTGCGTCGCATCTGTCGCAATCGCCGGGCGCCGCCCCGTATGCGCAGGCCAGCCAGTCGGGCCATGGCGCGTACGCGCAGCCATACGGCCAGGCCGCCCCGCAGGGTTACGCCGCCGCTCAATACACGCAGGGCAGCCATGCACAGGCCTACGGCGCCCCGCAGCCCTACGGTCAGGCCGCGCAGTCCCAGTACGGCTACGGCTCATCGTTGCAACAGGCGCAGGGTTCGCAAGGCTACGGGCCGCAGCTGCAGGGCGGCGTTCCGAGGGGCCCGCAGCAGGGACTCGGTGAGCAGTTCGGTCGCTCTCCGGCATACGGTGCATACGGCAGCGAGAGTCAGGCCCCGGGTGGCCAATTCCACGGTCAGGCCTACGGCAGTGGCCTTGGATCGCAAGGCGGCTACGGGCCGCAGCCGGGATTGCAGGGCGGCTACCAGAGCGGCAGTTTTCTCAGTGAGTCGTCGCGGGATCGCGGCGAGTTGCACGGCGGAGTCGGCGCGTCGCAGACGGCCATGCACGGCGGATACAACAGTCCGTACCAGCAGCGCGACCTGAGCTTCGGCGGCTGGGGCGAGCAGGGCGCGCAGCGATCGCAAGCATTCCAGCAGTACGGTCCACAGGGATACGGCCAGCAGGGCAGCGGGTTCGGTCCGACGCAGCCGGCATCCGGGCATTCGCAGTTCGGTTCGGCCCAGGGGTTCGGCGACGGCGGCTATTCCAACCGTTCGCAGTCCAGCTTCCAGGGCAACAGCCAGACGCAGTTCAGTCAGGGCTCGGGCTTGTCGCAGTTCGCGCAGGGGCCGCAGGGCGGTATGCATGCCTACGGCCAGCCGCAGACGCGTCGCGGTCGCGGCCCCAAGAACTACGTGCGTTCAGACGAGCGCATCATCGACGACCTGCACGAGCGCCTGACCAATGCGCCCGACATCGATGTATCCGACATCGAAATCCATTGCGAGGGCGGCAGGGTCGTGCTCGAAGGCAACGTCGAGCAGCGCTGGATGAAACACCGCGTCGAAGACATCGCCGAGGCCTGCCCCGGTGTGCGCGACATCGACAACCGCATCCGCGTCGTGTCCGCCCAGGCCACGGCCGGCAGCACCACGCTTTCGGGCTCGTCGCAACAGCGCAAGGGTTCGGAAATCGCGTCGTCGAGCGTCGGCATCGGCTCGTCGACGGCCGGTTCGCACAGCGGCTCGACCTTGCACTCCGGCTCGTCGTCCACCCACGCCGACGAGTCGAATCGAGTGTCGGGTTCCTCGTCCACGCAACGTCCGAAGGAAGGTGGTGCGTCGACAACGCGCACCGGAACGAGCTCCGGCTCGGCCGGCACCTCCGGATCGGGTGGCGCCAGCGGCAGCTCGCCGCACTGACACGGTCCCGGCTTGAAGGAAAGGCCCGCGAAAGCGGGCCTTTTCCTTGAGTGGTCGACCGCGCTCCATGGCAGCGAGCAGACAGACGCAAAGGGCGCGATCTACCGCGTCGACGGAGCAAAGCGCAGAAGCTCGCTGCACCTCATCGCCGCATCCTCCGCGCGTGCCAGGTTCAGCATCGCGGACTGTACGTCGCCGAGCTGCAGCATGTGGCGCGCCGCGGATGTCGCCATGGTCAGCGCATTCACTTCGTTTGCCATGTCGTGCCGCCAATGCCCCGTGTAGTGCGGCGGCAGGCCGTCGCCGCGCGGCGTGTACGTCTCATGCATGCGGCGCGGCGCCTTCGGCTTCGGCGACTGACAGGCGCGCGAGCTGGTTGTGGATCGTGCGCACGCTCACGCCGAGCACGCGCGCGGCTTCGGTCTTGTCGCCGTCCACGTTGGCGAGCGTCTTCAAGAGCATTTCGCGTTCCACGTCCGCATAACTCATGCCTACGTGGAACACGATGCTGTTCCGGTCCTGGTGCAGGGGCATGGCGCGTTGCCCGAGTGTCGGGATGCGAACCAGCGGGCCGTCGCTCAACAGGTAGGCGCGCTGCAGCACGCTGCGCAGCTCGCGGATATTGCCGGGCCAGGGATGCCGGGCCAGCATGCGTTCGGCGTCGGGCGCCAGTTGCCGGGCTTGGCCGTGCTCCGCGTTGAGCCGCTCGATGAACGCATTGGCGAGCAACAGGACGTCGTCGCCCCGGGCGCGCAGCGGGGGCAGGGCGATGATGAAATCCGCAAGGCGGTAGTACAGGTCCTCGCGCAGCAGGCCGAGTCCGATCGCCTGCACCGGATCGCGATTGGTGGCCGCGACGATGCGCACATCCACCGGCACGCTCTCGCTGCCGCCCACGCGCGTCACCTCGCCTGTCTCCAGCACGCGAAGCAGGTACACCTGCAGCGCGGGCGGCATCTCGGTGATCTCGTCGAGGAACAGCGTGCCGCGGTTGGCCTGCTCGAAATAGCCGACATGCCGCTGTTGCGCGCCGGTGAAACTGCCGCGCTCGTGGCCGAACAGATGGCTGGCGAGCAGGTCGGGCGCGATCGCGCCGCAGTTCACCGCGACGAAGTTGCCACGCCGCTTGCTGCGCTCGTGCACGGCGCGCGCGACGAGTTCCTTGCCCGTTCCACTTTCACCCGTAATCAGAACCGATACGGAGGTCGGAGCAACGCGATCGAGATCTTCGGCCAGCCGCTGGATCGCTTCGCATTCGCCTATCACGCCCGGCAGCCGCGTCGTGACGGTGCGTGCCTGCACCCGCGTCGACGCCTGCTGCAGCAGCGATTCGAACTGTCGCGGACAAAGCGGCTTGACCAGGTAGTCGAGTACCGGCAGCCCGACCGCGCGCGCCGCGGACTCCACCGACGCTTCGCCCGTCATCAGCGCGATGCGGCAGTGCTGGCCGGCATCGAGTTCATCGAGCAGGTCGAACGCGGTGCCATCGGGCAGTGTGACGTCAAGCATGGTCAGGTCACTCATTCCGCGCTGGATCGCGCGCCGCGACTCCTCGAGTGAATGCGCGATCGACGCCTGGAAGCCGTGTGCGCGCGCGAAGTCGGCGGCCGCGGAGGCGAAGGTTGCGTCGTCGTCCACGATGAGCACTGAAGGCTGGGCGTCGGCCATGACAATGAAATCCATTGATGCAATGGCCGGCAGGCTATCGATGGCGCGGTTAAAGCCACGTGTGAGGCTGCAACGATTTCCGCCGCGTGCAGAACGTTCTGCTGTGCACTGCAGCTGCTGTCACGAACGGTTGACGCGCGACGTGGGCTACGGCGCGCCGGCAAAGCGACGCGTCTCAGGTGGATGCACGACCGCGGGGTCGCGGCAGGTTCCATGCCAACCGGGAAAAACTCCGGCGGCCATAAACGACAAAACCGCCCGGAGGCGGTCTGGTTGAAGCGACATCGAAACATGGTGGGCGGTGCAGGGTTCGAACCTGCGACCCTTGCCGTGTGAAGGCAATGCTCTACCGCTGAGCTAACCGCCCGTGGGGCGCGAAGTATAGGCGAGCCCGCCGACCCCGCCAAGCCTTCGCTGCGTTTTCACGCCGGCGCGTAGCGGCTGCGGGCAGCATATGGCCTCCGGTTCATGCCGACCCTACGCCTGCGGACTGCGAACTTCGCAGGCGACCCGCTAGACTCGCTCGCTTTCCCCCGCACTCGCCCGATGACCCGTCCCTCTTCTTTCGACCGCGAGCAGCTGCTGGCCTGTGCGCGCGGTGAGCTGTTCGGCCCCGGCAACGCGCGCCTCCCGGCGCCTCCGATGCTCATGTTCGACCGCATCACCGAGATCGCCGAAACCGGCGGCCGGTACGGCAAGGGCGTGATCCGCGCCGAGCTCGATGTGTCGCCGGACCTCTGGTTCTTCGGCTGCCATTTCATCGGGGATCCGGTGATGCCCGGCTGCCTGGGCGTCGATGCCATGTGGCAGCTCGCCGGCTTCTACCTCCCGTGGCTGGGAGAACCCGGCCGTGGCCGCGCGCTGGGCGTCGGCGAGGTCAAGTTCGGCGGCCAGGTGCTCCCCGACGCGAAGATCGTCGGCTTCGAGATCGACATACGCCGCGTGATGCGCGGCAAGCTCGCGCTCGTCATCGCCGACGGCCGGACGTACGTCGACGGCCGCGAGATCTATGTAGCCAAGGGCCTGCGCGTCGGCCTGTTTGGCTCGACGGAGGGTTTCTGATGCGTCGCGTTGTCGTCACCGGCATGGGTCTTACGTCCTGCCTCGGGCGCGAGCTGGACGTGGTGTCCGAATCGTTGCGCGTGGGCCGTTCCGGCCTGCGCTACATCCCCGAATACGAAGCGATGGGCCTCCGCAGCCGCGTCGCGGGTGATCCGGCGATCGATCTCGATGCGTTGATCGACCGCAAGCTGCGTCGCTTCATGGGCGATGCCGCAGCGCATGCCTACGTCTCGGCGGCGGATGCGATCGCGCATTCGGGCCTCGACCCCGAGCAGTTCAGGTCGCCGCGTTTCGGCGCGATCGCCGGATCCGGCGGAGGCTCGGCGCAATGGCAGATCGAAACCGGCGATCTGCTGAAGGCCAAGGGCGTGCGTCGCATCGGCCCTTACATGGTGCCGCGCACGATGTGCTCGACGGTGTCGGCGGCGCTCGCGACCGGCTTCGGTGTGAAAGGCGTCACCTATTCGATTTCAGCCGCCTGCGCGACTTCCGCGCATTGCATCGGCGCGGCGGCCGACATGATCCGCCATGGCATGCAGGACGTCATGTTGGCGGGCGGTGGCGAAGAACTGCACTGGGGCATGACCTGCCAGTTCGATGCGATGGGCGCGTTGTCGACCTCGTTCAATGACACGCCGGCCACTGCATCGCGCCCGTACGACGCCTCGCGCGACGGTTTCGTCATTGCCGGTGGCGGCGGAATGCTTGTGCTGGAATCGATCGAGCACGCGCAGGCGCGTGGCGCGACGATCCACGCCGAGCTGGTCGGCTACGGGGTGACCTCCGATGGCGCCGACATGGTGGCGCCGTCGGGCGAAGGCGCGGTGCGCTGCATGCGCATGGCGCTGGAGGGTGTTGAAGGCCCGATCGACTACCTCAACACGCATGGCACGTCGACGCCCGTCGGCGACATCACCGAGTTGCAGGCCGTACGTGAAGTGTTCGGCCACGCGATCCCGCCGCTGTCGTCGACCAAGGCGCTCACGGGGCATTCGCTGGGCGCCGCCAGCGTGCACGAGGCGATCTACAGCCTGCTGATGATGCGCGACGGTTTCATGGCCGCCTCGCACAACATCACGGAACTCGACGAGCGTGCAGTGGGCTATCCGGTGCTGCGCGAGACCACGCCGGCGACCTTGCGCACGGTGATGTCGAACAGCTTCGGCTTCGGCGGCACGAACGCCTGCCTGGTGTTCTCGCGCTTCGACGGCTGATCGCCACGCGCCGCGCAAACGCGGCCTGGCGGATCAGTACACGGCGCACTGGATGAAACGAACAGGCCGGTCCGCGCCGGCCGGGCCCTGCAACTGCAGGCGCGACGAGCGCAGCAGGTCGTAGCGCATCATCACGGCGCACAAAGCGGCGTCGTTGGCGATCTTCGGGTCGTTCAGGAAGACCTGCAGGGTCGAGCGTGTCGACCAAAGCGCCTTGTCGACGCCCGGCACCTGCGCGATCTCGCGCACGATCGCCTCGCGTTCCTCGTCTTCGCTCATCGGCGCCGCCGGTGCAGCCGGTGCAGCGGTCGAGTTTGCGACACGCGCGGGTCGATGGGTCGCTGTCGCACGCGGCCCGGCGAGCGGCTCGCCCGTGTCTGTCGGCGTGGCGAATTGCATCAATGCGTACCCGATGGCCAGGCCGCTGGCCGTCGCCACCGCCAGCGCGGTTCCCGAGGCGCGCAGTGCGCGTGCACGTGCATGTGTGGCGATTTCGGAATGCACACTTGCGGGCAACAAGGGACCGACCAGCTTCCACAGCTCCTCGCCATCCACCAGCTCGACGTTGGCCCCGGCCTGCCTCGCTTGCGGCTCCACTCGACCGGGCGTCACCACCACGCCGCCAGCGGCGTGTTCGATGCGCACGGCGCGTGAGAACTCTTCGACCGACGCCCGCGTCACTACGTGGCCCAGGCCTTGCCGGCAGGTCAGCACCCAGGGGCGGCCATCGCGATAGACGCGCACGTCGCCGGCCCCGCGGGCGGACTGCTGTTCCGACGTCTCGCGCTCGAACCCCGAATCCGCCAGCGCATCCACGACCAGGTTGGACAGTTCGCGCCATCGCATGCCCGAAAGGATCCTGAGGCCCGCCTGTGTCTGGAAGCGCGACTGACGGCCTTTCCAGATGTACGCGATCCATATCCCAGCAACGAGGAGGGCGATCACGATTCCGGTGATCAGGGCGGCGGCAGCTGTCATGGGTGCGGTGTCTTCCGTGGGCGTGGCAGAGGATGCGTTGTCGCGATGCTCAGGTAAATCGTTCCGCAAGCACGCGGCGGATCTCGCTCTCGATGGTGCCCTTCAACGCGCCCAGCAGGAAGCCGAGTTCGGCCGTCACGCGCACCGCGCCGGGTTCCAGATGAACGCGTCCGTCGACACCGGTGCGCTTGAACATCATGGATTCGCCCTGCCAGCCGTGTTCGACGCCGAAGCGTTGTGCAAGGGTGTCGGCGATGTGCTCGACGGCTTCGCGGGCTTTGGCCGGCGCGAGCGAATGCGTGTGGCGGATATCGATGGTCGGCATGAGGCCTCCGTAGCGCGGTTGGTCGGCATTGTGGAGCATCGGCCGGCAACGCGGCGTCGGCATGCTAGATTGCGGCGGCGTGACTGCCCTCCGACTGCGCCCGACCGGTTCCGAACGCGACCTGCTCGATCTCGAGCCGGGCGTACATCCGATCCTGCCGTCGATGCTCGACGCGCGGCAGTCGTCCGTGGAACCCGTCGGGCACGTGTACGTGGATTCGCGCGGTGTCTGGCTGCAGGTGGGCGATGGCGTGCGGGGCGTGTACGTCAACGGACGCCCGATTCGCCGCATGGCCATGCTGCGCGCAGGCGATTCCATCTTCATGGCGGGCGTCGAATGCGTGCTGATCGGGCGTCGCCCGGAGTCGGGTGGCGAGGACTCGGCGCCGCGGTCCGATGTGCACGCGGTGCTGCGCGCGATCGCCGGCCGCCACCATGGACGCTGTTTTCCGCTCGAGCGCGAGTGTGTACTTGGCCGCGCCCCGGACTGCGAGATTCCGATCGACGACGAGGCCATCGGCGCGCGCGAAGTAAGCCTTCGCGTGACCGCCAAGGGCGTACGCGCAACGTCGGTGACCCCGTCGGCACCCGTTTGGGTCAACGGTCACGCGCTGGGGACCGGGCTGCTGGTGCCGGGCGACCAGCTTGTCGTAGCGGGGCAGCATCGATTTGTCGTGGAGGCGGCGCGCGCTTCCAGCGTCGTCGAGCCCGAGCGCGAGAGGCGCCCGTCCGGACGCGCGCCGTCGCCGCCAAAGTTGCGTCGCGCTGCGCGCAGGCTGCCGTGGCTGATCGTCGCCGCGGTGATGCTGGCTGGCGCGCTCAGCCTGCTGTTGCTGTACGGCGCGGGCTAGACGCCGGCCGCAGGCGCTTCCACAGCCGCCAGCCAAGCAGCACCGAAGCGATCGCCGCGTACAGCGCGGGCTCGCGGATGTCGGATTTCACCAGCCACCAGAAATGCAGCACGGCGAGTACGGCGATGGCGTACACGAGCTGGTGCAGCTGCCCCCAGCGTCGACCCAGCGCACGCATCGCGCGCTGGAACGAGGTTGCGGCGAGCGGTACGAGCATCAGCCATGCCGCGAAGCCGACGGTCACGAAGGGTTTCTTGGCGATCGCCGCGCCGATCTGCGACCAGTCCATGCGCAGATCGAGCACCACCCACGCCGCGAAGTGCAGCGTCGCGTAGAAGAAGACGTACAGCCCGAGCATTCGCCGAAAGCGCAGCAGCATCGGCTTGCCGGTGATTTGCCGAAGCGGCGTCACCGCAAGCACCAGCATCAGCATGCGGATCGCCCAGATGCCCAGGAAGTGTTCGATCGCCGCGACCGGATCGGCGCCCAGCGCACCGGTGCCCATCAGCATCTCGTTGCGGATCTGCCACGCGAGCCACGCGGCGGGCGCCAGCGCGAGCATGTGCACGATCGTCTTGGCCGCAACGACGCGCCTGTCGACCGGTCGCTTCGCGCTGCGGCGGGGCAGCGCGCTCAGAACCACTTCCTGAGATCGAGCCCGGCGTACATCGAGCCGACCTGCTCGGCGTAACCGTTGAAGAGCCGCGTCGGGATGCGATCCGCGAACAGCTTGCTGCCGGTGCCGGCGATGCGGCGCTCGGTCTTCTGGCTCCAGCGCGGGTGGTCGACGGCCGGGTTGACGTTCGAAAAGAAGCCGTATTCGTCCGGCGCCATGTCGTTCCAGCTCGTGTACGGCAGGTGCTCGACGAACGTGATCGCCACGATCGACTTGATGCTCTTGAACCCGTATTTCCAGGGCAGCACCAGACGCAGCGGCGCTCCGTTCTGCTGCGGCAGCGGCTTGCCGTACAGGCCCGTCGTGAGCAGCGCCAGCGGGTTCATGGCCTCGTCGATGCGCAGGCCCTCGCGATACGGCCAGTCGAGCGACGAATAGGCGATGCCGGGCATCTGTTTGACGTCCCCGAGCGTGGTGAACGCCACGTACTTCGCCTTCGACGTCGGCTCGAACCGCTTCAGCGCATCCCCCAGCGGCACGCCGAGCCACGGAATCACCATCGACCAGCCCTCGACACAGCGATGCCGGTACACGCGTTCCTGTGGCGTCAGGCCGCGCAGCAGGTCCTCGAACGATACCCGGCCGGGCTTTGCACACTGCCCGCCGACAGCGACCGTCCATGGGCGTGTGTGCAGCGTCCGCGGTGCCCGGCCGGGATCGGCCTTGCCGGTGCCGAATTCGTAGAAGTTGTTGTAGGTGGTGACGTCCTGGTAGGTCGTGCGCGTCTCGTTGGTCGTGAACCCGGCGCGCATGCGCGCGGGATCGATACGCGCCGTGGCGGGCGCGGCGGGAGCGTCGGCCTTGGCGCAACCGGCAATGCCCAGGGCCGGCACGGCGGCGAGCGCGGTGATGATGCGGCGACGGTCGCGATAGACGGACTCGTCGGTGATCTCGCGGGACGGAATCCGCAGGGCATCGCGCAGTGACATGGGGTCGGCTCCGGGCCTGGATACCCGATTAGACGTCGCCGGCGATGAAAAAGATGCAGGGGCCCGCCGACGCCCGTGCTGCGCTGCGGCATACTCGATGCCAACCCGCCAGCAGGTGCCGCCATGTCCCGCGTGTTCAATTTCAGTGCCGGTCCGGCCACCCTTCCCGAAGCCGTCCTGGAGCAGGCGCGCGACGAACTCCTCGACTGGCGGGGCGTCGGCGCCTCCATCGTGGAGCTCAGCCATCGCGGTCCCGAGTTCATGGCCGTCGCGGCCGAGGCCGAGGCCGACCTGCGTCGCCTGCTGTCGGTTACCGACGACTACGCGGTGCTGTTCCTGGCCGGCGGCGCGACCACGGCCCAGGCGCTGATCCCGCTCAACATCGCGTCGCCCGGCCAGCGCGTGGACTTCGTGGTGACCGGCCACTGGGGCAAGACGTCGATCAAGCAGGCGCGGCCCTATGTGGATGCGCACATCGCGGCGACGGGTGAGGCCGGCGGCTTCCGCGACATTCCGCCGCGCGCCTCGTGGCAGCTGTCGCCCGACGCCGCGTACGTGCACATCACGGCCAACGAGACCATCCACGGAGTCGAGTTCCGCGACGTTCCCGACGTCGGCGCGGTGCCGCTGGTGGCGGACTTCAGCTCCAGCATCGCCTCCGAACCGCTGGATGTTTCCAAATTCGGCGTCATCTACGCGGGTGCGCAGAAGAACCTGGGGCCGGTGGGCGTCACCGTCGTGATCCTGCGTCGCGACCTGCTCGAACGCGCGGGCCAGCCGCGAGCGGATATCTTCGACTACCGCTCGCACGTCAAGGGCGAGTCGATGCTCAATACACCGCCGACGTGGAACTGGTATCTCGCGGGCCTGGTCTTCAAGTGGATGCTGGCCGAAGGCGGCGTCGAGGAATTCGCGCGGCGGAACGTGCGCAAGTCGACGCTGCTGTACGACGCGATCGACGGCTCCGGCGGCTTCTACCGTAACGAAGTGGCCGTGCCCGCCCGCTCGCGAATGAACGTGCCGTTCTTCCTCGCCGACCCGGCGTTGGACAAGGCGTTCCTCGCCGAGTCGGTGGAGGCCGGGCTGATCGGACTCAAGGGCCATCGCGCGCTCGGCGGCATGCGTGCGTCGATCTACAACGCGATGCCCGAGAAGGGCGTGCACGCACTCGTCGACTTCATGGGCGATTTCCGGAAGCGCCACGGATGAGCCGTGCCATTTTCCCGTGCATGCACAACGCGAAGCACAGCCCGGGGCGGATCGGCGACGAATGACGCCCGCGTACGACGAAGCATGGTACTCGTCGCGCGCCGCGGACGGCATCGGGCGGCTGGCCGCGTATGACCCCGGCCACGATGTCGCTGGCATGCGCGAACGTACGCAGTGGCTGGTCGAACTGGGTTCCAACGAGAACCCGTACGGCCCTTCGCCCGTCGCTCGCGCTGCCGTGCTGGACGCGCTGCACCTCATGCACCGCTATCCCGACCCTCGAGGTGCGCGCCTGAAGGCCGCGCTTTCGAACCGGCACGGTGTCGAACCGGAGCGCATCCTGCTCGGCAACGGCTCGCACGAATTGCTGATGCAGTTCGCGCAGGTGTTCGCGGGGCCCGGTGCCGACGTCGTGTACTCGCAGTACGGGTTCGCCGTGTTCGCACTCGCGGCGGGTGCGTCGGGCGCCACGTGCCGGGTGGCCGCCGCGCTGGCTCCCGATGCAACGATGCCGCTCGGGCACGACGTGGAGGCATTGCTGCGTGCAATCACGCCGTCGACGCGGCTGGTGTACATCGCAAACCCCAACAATCCGACGGGCACTTGGCTCGACCGTGACTCGCTCGCCCGGTTCGTCGACGCGGTGCCCGCCGACGTCATCCTCGTGGTCGACGAGGCGTACGGAGAGCTCGCGGACGCACACAACTACGCGAGCGCATTGACGCTCACGAAATCGCGCCCGAACCTGGTCGTCACCCGCACCTTCAGCAAGGCGTACGCGCTCGCGGGCGTCCGCTGCGGCTATGCCATCGCCGCCGAGGGACTGGTGGCGGTGATGGAGCGGGTGCGCGAGAGTTTCAACGTGAACGCGTTCGCGCTGGCCGCCTGCGAAGCGGCGCTGGCTGACGAAGCGCACCTGGCCTGGTGCCGCGAGCGCAACGCAGAACAACGGTCCGCGTTGACGACGGCGCTTCGGCAGCGCGGCATTGCGGTTCTGCCGTCGCAAACGAACTTCGTGCTGGCGCACTTCGGTGAGCGCACGGGGGCGATCGAAGCGGCGCTGGTGGAGCGCGGCGTCGTGTTGCGACCGATGGCGGGCTACGGATTGCCCGATTACAGCCGGATAACGATCGGCACGGCCGACGAGAACCGCCGCCTGCTCGCGGCCCTGGACGAGGTATTTCCATGAACATGGGATGGCTCGCGTCGGCGCGCGGCCCGTTGCGCGGCCGCGTGCGCGTGCCGGGCGACAAGTCGATCTCGCATCGCGCGATCATGCTCGCGGCAATCGCCGAAGGCACGAGCCGCATCACCGGCTTCCTCGAAGGCGAGGACACGCTGGCTACGGCGCGCGTGTTCGCCCAGCTCGGCGTTCGCATCGAAGCGCCCGCACCAAGCGAACGCGTCGTCCATGGCGTGGGGCTCGACGGTCTGCGTGCGCCGGCCGCTGTGCTCGACTGCGGCAATGCCGGGACCGGCATGCGCCTTCTGGCAGGCCTGCTGGCCGGACAGGCGTTCGACAGCGTGCTGGTCGGCGACGAATCGCTTTCGCGGCGTCCGATGGGGCGCGTTGCCGAACCGCTCGCGCTCATGGGTGCGCGCATCGAAGGCTGCGACGGCGGACTTCCGCCGCTTCGCATCACCGGGGGCGTGCGGCTGCGCGGGATCGACTACGCATCGCCGGTTGCCAGCGCGCAGGTGAAGTCGGCGGTGCTGCTCGCCGGGTTGTATGCGGAGGGCGAGACCACGGTCACCGAGCCGCGTCCGACGCGCGATTACACCGAGCGCATGTTGCAGGCCTTCGGCGCACGCGTGGCGTTTTCGCCGGGCGGCGCCAGCGTGATCGGCCGTCCGCGGCTCCGCGCCACCGATGTGCGCGTGCCGGCCGACTTCTCCTCGGCAGCGTTCTTCCTCGTCGCCGCGTCGATCGTGCCGGGTTCTGACCTGACCATCGAGGCGGTGGGCATGAACCCGCGGCGGACGGGCCTGCTCGAGGCGCTGCGCCTGATGGGCGCCGACATTGAAACCGGCCCTTTGCGGGAGGAAGGCGGGGAGCCCGTTGCCGACCTGCGCGTGCGCGCCGCGCCGCTACACGGCATCGACGTGCCGCTTGCGCTGGTGCCCGACATGATCGACGAGTTCCCGGCGCTGTTCGCCCTCGCCGCGTGCGCGAGCGGCCGCACCACCGTTCGCGGGGCCGAGGAGTTGCGCGTCAAGGAATCGGATCGCATCGCCTCGATGGCCGCGGCCCTGCGCGCCCTCGGGATCGACGTCGAAGAACGGCCTGACGGCGCGATCATCGAAGGGGGCACGCCTCGCGGCGGCGAGGTCGAAAGCCATGGCGACCACCGCATCGCCATGGCATCGGCCGTGCTCGCGCAGCGCACGCAAGGCGTCGTGGAGATCAGCGACGTCGCCAATGTGGCAACGTCGTTCCCCGGCTTCGTGGAACTCGCGACCGCCGCCGGGTTTCGGCTCGACGCGGCTAGTCCGCCAGGCTGAAGTCGATCGGGACCACGACGTCGCCCACCGTCGGGTGGCCGTCGGACATGGCGGGTTCGAAACGCCAACGCCGCACGGCCTCGGTGGCGGCGCGGTCGAGCTCGCGCGAGCCGCTGGACTGCGCGATTTCCGTCGCGGTCGGCACGCCGTCCGGACCGATGTGGACCAGCACCAGGACGGTCCCGCGGGCGCCCTCGCGCAACGCGCGCGACGGGTAATCCGGCGAC
>NZ_VTRV01000041.1 GCF_008274655.1 Cognatilysobacter lacus
CGCCTGCTCGCCAGCGTCCGCGGCTGGTTCGACACCGACGCGCCCGCCAACGGCATCGATGGTGCCCGCGACGATCGCATCGACTGGCTGCGCGCAGGCCCGTTCGTTGCGATGCATCTCGCATGCATCGCCGTGTTCTGGGTGGGTGTTTCGCCGGCCGCGCTCGTGGTGGCCGCGGCGCTGTACGCGATACGCATGTTCGCGATCACCGGCTTCTATCACCGCTACTTCTCGCACCGCACGTTCCGTACCTCGCGTGGCGTGCAGTTCGTGTTCGCGCTGATCGGCGCGAGTTGCGTGCAGCGCGGCCCGCTGTGGTGGGCCTCGCACCATCGCCATCACCACCGGCATGCCGACACGGAACTGGACCCGCATTCGCCGAAGGTCCGGGGGTTCCTCTGGTCGCATGCCGCGTGGTTCCTCACCCCGCGCGCGTTCCGCACCGACATGCGACGCATACCGGACCTTGAGGCGTTTCGCGAGTTGCGCCTGCTGGACCGTTTCGACACGTTGGTGCCCGTCGCGCTTGCCGCCGGCACGTACTCCTTGGGCGCATGGTTGGAAGGGTTCGCGCCACAGCTCCACACCAGCGGGGGTCAGATGCTGGTGTGGGGCTTTTTCGTCTCGACAGTGGTGCTGTTCCACGCCACGGTCACCATCAATTCGCTGGCGCACCGCTTTGGCACGCGTCGCTTCGACACCCGCGACGACAGCCGCAACAACCTGTGGCTCGCGCTGCTCACGTTCGGCGAGGGTTGGCATAACAACCACCACTTCTTCCCGGGAACGGCGCGGCAGGGCTTCCGCTGGTACGAAGTCGACATCACCTACTACGGCCTGCGCCTGATGGCCGCGTGCGGGCTCGTCCGCGATCTCAAGCCGGTGCCCGACTGGGTGCTGGCGAAGGCGCAGCCCTGACATGCGCATCGCGATCGTCGGCAGTGGCATCTCGGGGCTGGCATCCGCGTGGCTGCTGTCGCGCCAGCACGAGGTGCACCTGTTCGAGGCCGACGCGCGCCTTGGCGGCCACACGGACACGCACGATATCGAGCTGGATGGCCGCGGCTATCGCATCGATACCGGCTTCATCGTGCACAACCCGCAGCACTACCCGCTGCTGACGGCGATGTTCGATGAGCTCGGCGTGCAGTCGCAGCCGACCACGATGAGCTTTTCGGCGCATCACGAAGCGACCGGCCTCGAGTACAACGCCGACACCCTCGGCTCGCTCTTCTCGCAGCGCCGCAACACCGTGTCGCCGCGCTTCTGGCGGATGCTGGTCGACCTGGTGCGCTTCTACCGGTCCGCGCCGGCTTTGCTCGAAGAACCCGGAAATGGGCCGACGCTCGGCGACTACCTCGACGCCGGCAACTACGGCCGCCTGTTTCGCGAAGCGCACCTGGTGCCGATGGCGTCGGCGCTGTGGTCGTCGCCAGCGGCACGCATCGAGTCGTTCCCGGCGAAGTATCTGGTGAGGTTCATGGCGAACCACCAGATGCTGCAGCTCAGCGGGCGGCCGCAGTGGCGCGTGGTGCGCGGTGGCTCGTCAACGTACATCCATGCGCTGCAGTCGGCCTGGCGCGTGCGCGAACGCGTCGGCTGCCCGGTGCTGGCGCTGCGGCGCGACGCCGAGGGCGTGGAGGTCACGTACCCCGGCGGCGTCGAGCGATTCGACCAGGTGGTGGTTGCCTGCCACAGCGATCAGGCGCTGAGTCTGCTGGCGGACGCCGACGAGCGCGAGACGTCCATCCTCGGTTCGATCCCCTACCAGTCCAACGACACCGTCCTGCACACCGACGCGGCGCTGCTGCCACGCAACCCGCGCGCGTGGGCGGCGTGGAACGCCTTCGTGCCGGCCGACCCCGCGCAAGCGTGCACGGTCAGCTACTGCATGAACGTGCTGCAGTCGGTGCAGACCAGTTCGCCCCTGGTGGTCACGCTCAACCGCACCGATGCGATCGACCCGGCGCGCATCCTGCGCCGCCGCACGTACAGCCATCCCGTGTACACGCATGCATCCGTGGCGGCCCAGGCGCGCCGGCACGAGATCCAGGGCGCGCGCCACACGTGGTTCGCGGGCGCGTACTGGGGCTGGGGCTTCCACGAGGACGGCATCCGCAGCGCGGCCGACGTCGCACGCGCGTTGGGTGCGCACTGGCCAGTTCCGGTGCCCGTGCCCGCGCACGCGACATCTGCAGGTGCGCACCTCGCGGCTGTGCCCGCATGACACAAGCCTTTGCGAGCGCCGTGTACGAGGGTCGTGTGAAGCATCGCCGGCACGCGCCAACCGCGCACGCGTTCGACTACGGGATGGCGCAGCTTTACCTCGACCTCGACGAAGTGAGCCGTGTGTTCGACGGGCGCTGGCTGTGGTCGAGCCGGGGACGCGCGTTTGCCGAGTTCCGGCGCAGCGATTACCTCGGCCCGCCCGAGCTTCCGCTGGCCGACGCTGTGCGCGCATGCGTCGAGCGGGCGACCGGCGAGCGGCCCGAAGGCGCCATCGGCCTGCTCGCGCACCTGCGTTACGCCGGCTACGTCTTCAATCCGGTGAGCTTCTACTACTGCCACGACGCGACGGGCGCGCTCCACAGCATCGTCGCCGAGATCACCAACACCCCGTGGAAGGAACGCCACGCCTACGTGCTGCCGGTCGCCACCGCGGAGCGGCGCGGTCGTGCGTTGCACTGGTCGTTCGACAAGGCCTTCCACGTATCGCCGTTCATCGGGATGCGTCGCCGCTACGACTGGCGCTTCACGCTTCCGGGCGACGACCTGGCCGTGCACATGCGCGTGCTTGACGACGGTGCGCGTGAGTTCGAGGCGACGCTGCAGCTGCGTCGCCGTCCGCTCGACGGGGCATCGCTCGCTCGCGTGTTGTGGCGCTATCCGCTGATGACCGCGCAGGTGGTCGGCGCCATCCACTGGCAGGCGCTGCGGCTCTGGCTCAAGCGCGTTCCGGTCCATAGGCATCCAAAAACGTTTCCGAGGCCACGATGAACGAGCTCGTCAAATCCGATGCGTCGCCCTCGGTTGGCGGCCTCGACCGCTTCCTGCGCCAACGCCTGCTGGACCAGCTCGGCCGGCTGAGGGGCACCGCGGTGGTGGAGGACGCGCTCGGCGTCGAGACGCGCGGTGAAGCCGACGGCACGCCGCCCGTTCGCCTGCGCATCCACGACACCGCGTTCTACCGCGCGATCGCGACGAACGGCAGCGTCGGCGCGGGCGAGGCATACATGGACGGGGCGTGGTCGTGCGACGACCTGGTCGGCCTGGTCCGACTGCTCGCCCGCAACCGTGACCTGCTCGATGGCATGGAGACCGGACTTGCGCGTCTGGGTGGCTGGGTGATGAAGGCGCTGCACGCGACGCGTCGCAACACGCGCGTCGGCAGCCGTCGCAACATCGCCGCGCATTACGACCTCGGCAACGAATTCTTCCGCCTGTTCCTCTCCGATGACCTGATGTATTCGTCGGCTCTGTGGGCTGGGCCCGACGACACGCTCGAAGCGGCGTCGACGCGCAAGCTCGACCGCATCTGCCGCAAGCTCGACCTCAAGCCTGGCGATCGCGTGATCGAGATCGGCACCGGCTGGGGCGGGTTCGCGCTGCACGCGGCGGCCAACTACGGCTGCCACGTCACCACCACGACCATCTCGCGCGAGCAGCGCGCACTCGCGGCGCAGCGCGTGGCTGACGCGGGGCTGCAGTCGCAGGTCACGTTGTTACTCGAGGACTATCGCGACCTCGAGGGCACCTACGACAAGCTGGTCTCCATCGAGATGGTCGAGGCGATCGGCGCGCAGTACCTCGAAACGTATTTCGGCAAGCTCGGTGCGCTGCTGGCGCCCGATGGCCTCGGGCTCGTGCAGGCGATCACCATCGAGGACCACCGCTACGTGCAGGCGCTGGAGTCGGTGGATTTCATCAAGCGACACGTGTTTCCCGGCTGCTTCATCCCGTCGATCGAGGCGATGCTATCGGCGAAGTCGGGCGCGAGCGACCTTGCGCTCGTCCACCTCGAGGATTTCGGCCTCTCGTACGCCCGCACGCTGGACGCCTGGCGTACGCGCTTCATGGCGCAGCTGTCAGGGGTGCGCGCGCAGGGCTTCGACGAGCGGTTCATCCGCATGTGGGAGTTCTACCTGGCGTACTGCGAAGGCGGCTTCCGGGAACGCACGATCGGCGTATCGCATCTCCTGTTCGCCAAGCCCGGGCACCGCCCGAGCGAGTGCGGGACGCTGCTCGCATGAACCGGCTGCTCGACGCGGTGGCATACCAGGGCGTCTGGTTCGCGGCAGTGCTCGGTGCGGGCTCCGGGCATGCGTGGCCCGGCGCCGTCGCCGGCGGCGCTTTCGCGGCGGTGCACTTGGCTGACGCGAATACGCGAGCATCGAAGCTGACGTTGCTGCTAGCCGGGATAGGCTTCGGACTGTTGCTCGACGGCGCCCTCGAACATGCGGGCTGGGTGCGACATGCGGCCGAAGGCGACACCTGGCGACGGATCGTTGGCGCACCGGTGTGGATCCTCGCACTTTGGGCGGTGTTCCCGCTGACGCTGACCTGTTCATTCGCGGCCCTGCAGTCGCGCACGTGGCTCGCCGCCGCGCTGGGTGCGATCGGCGGGCCGCTGGCGTACCTGGGCGCGGCGCGAGGCGCGTCGGCACTGGAATTCGTGGCTCCCGCTCCGCAGGTGATCGCGGTGCTGGCCGTGGGCTGGGGCATCGCGCTTCCCGTGCTCGCACGCCTCGCAGCGCGCGGACGGCCCGGCGTTGCGCTTGTCGGAGCCACGCCATGAGCGCGTGGCGTTTCCTCGAAGTGTGGGCGGCCATGGCGGTCATCATGACGATCGGCTGGGCGTGGCAGCAGCGCACGCGCAACGCCGGCATGGTGGACGTGCTGTGGTCGCTTGGCGTCGGCGCCAGCGCGATCTTCTTCGGCTGCATCGGCGACGGCGCGCCGACTCCCCGCATGCTGGTTGCGGTGCTCGGCGGCGCATGGGGCTTGCGACTTGCGACACACCTCGCGCGGCGCGTGCTTGCCGAGCCCGAGGACGGGCGCTACGCGCACCTTCGACGCATTTGGAACGGCTCGGGCGTGAAGTTCTTCGCACTCTTCCAGCTGCAGGCGCTGCTGGTGCCCCTGTTCGCGATGCCGTTTGCGGCTGTCGCGCGCGTGCCGGCCGGTGGCGCCGTCGCGTGGACATGGGTCGGCGTCGGCATCTGGGTGGGTGCGCTTGCAGGCGAGGGCATCGCGGATCGCCAGCTCGCGCGTTTCCGCGCCAACCCGGCCAACCGCGGGCGCACCTGCCGTGCCGGGCTGTGGGCGTGGTCGCGGCATCCCAACTATTTCTTCGAATGGCTGCACTGGTTCGCGTACGCGGCGCTCGCGGTGGGTTCGCCGTGGGCAGGGCTGGCATGGGCCGGTCCGGTGGTGATGTACGTGTTCCTGCGCTGGATCAGCGGCATTCCGTACACGGAAGCCCAAGCCCTGCGCACCCGCGGCGACGACTATCGCGACTACCAGCGCACCACGCCGATGTTGTTCCCGCGCTTTCCCCGTCGCCGCGCCCCTCGGAGG
Organism: Cognatilysobacter lacus; assembly: GCF_008274655.1. Lineage (GTDB taxonomy): Bacteria > Pseudomonadota > Gammaproteobacteria > Xanthomonadales > Xanthomonadaceae > Cognatilysobacter > Cognatilysobacter lacus. The sequence continues at coordinate 5,578 of NZ_VTRV01000041.1, forward strand.
GCCCCCGCATGACCGCCGTCGCCGAACGACTTCCCGAACTCCCGCAGCACCTGCCTGCGCCGGGCCTGCTTGGCTGGGCCGAGCGCGGCTGGCTTCCGGATGCACTGGTGCGTTTCGGAATCCGTCGCCTGTGCACACAACGGCTCGCCGACGAACGTGCCGGTGGCCTCGCTGTCCAAGCCGCGCGTTTCCAGCGTCTTATCGACGACCTGCGCGACAGCCCCGTCGCCATCCACACGGACGCGGCGAATGCGCAGCACTACGAGCTGCCGGCCGCGTTCTTCCGCCTGTGCCTCGGCGAGCGGCTGAAATATTCGGGCTGCCTGTATCCCACGGGCCGCGAGACGCTGGACGAAGCCGAGTCCGCAATGCTCGAGCTGTACGGCGAACGTGCGCAACTCGCCGACGACCAGGACATCCTCGAGCTCGGTTGCGGCTGGGGCTCGCTCACCATGTGGATGGCGGAGCGTTACCCGGGCGCCCGCATCACCGCGGTGTCGAACTCGAATGCGCAACGCGAACACATCGAGCGCGAGTGCCGCGTCCGCGGCCTGTTCAACGTACGCGTGATCACGCAGGACGTGAACCGGCTGCAACTGGACCCCGACGCATACGACCGCGTCGTGTCCGTCGAGATGTTCGAGCACATGCGCAACTACGGCGCGCTGCTCTCGCGCATCGGCCGCTGGTTGCGGCCGGGCGGCAAGCTGTTCGTGCACGTCTTCGCGCACCGCACCTGCATGTATCCGTTCGAAACCGCAGGTGACGATAACTGGATGGGCCGCCACTTCTTCACCGGTGGCCTGATGCCGGCCAGCGACACGCTGCTTTGGTTCCAGGGCGACCTCGACATCGAGGCGCGCTGGCACGTGGACGGCACGCACTACATGCGCACCGCCAACCACTGGCTCGCCAACCAGGACGCGCACCGTCGCAAGATCATGGCGGTGCTCGAGGAGGCGTACGGCACCGCGGATGCACGGCTGTGGTTCCAGCGGTGGCGCATGTTCTGGATGGCCTGCGCCGAACTGTTCGGCTATGCCGGCGGGCAGGAGTGGCTGGTCGCGCATTACCGCTTTTCGAGGGCCGCCTGATGCGTCGCCTGATCGCCGCCGCGCTCGTTGTCCTCGCCGGTTGCGCCAGTGCGGGCGCGCCTACGGTGCCGCATGTCGCGCAGGTCGACCTGCCGCGCTTCATGGGTGACTGGTATGTCATCGCCGCCATCCCGTCGTTCGCAGAACGCGATGCCTTCGACGCGGTCGAAAGTTATGCGCCCCTTCCCGACGGTCGCATCCAGACCACGTTCCGCTACCGCAAGGGCGGCTTCGATGTGCCGATCAAGACCATGCGTCCGGTCGGCAGCGTCGTGCCCGGTACCGGCAATGCGGTCTGGGGCATGCAGTTCATCTGGCCGATCAAGGCCGAATACGTGATCGGCTGGCTGGCGCCCGACTACTCGCAGGTGCTCGTGGTTCGCAGCAAGCGCGACTACGCTTGGGTGATGGCGCGCACGCCGCGAATTCCGGAGGCGGATTACCTGGGGCATGTCGAGCGCCTGCGCGCGATGGGCTATGACGTGTCCAAGCTGCGTCGCGTGCCGCAGCGCCGCTGATCGAATTGCGACACGGCGCACGTCGCGGGAAGGGCTTCGCGGCCCGGTCCCGCGCGCGTCGTATAGTCACCTGACCGATCACGGCCGGGGGGCGTACGGGATGCGGCGTAATCGATGGAGCGGCATGGATGCGTGCAATGGCGCGCGATGGCGCGTGCGCGGATGAGTGCCGGTTACTTCGCGTTCGTACGTCGCGACGAATCGCGTCGCTACGTCGCCACGCTCCCCGACTTCCCCGGTAGCCGTGTCGAGGCGGAACGCCTGTCCGACCTCGCCGAAGCCGTTCGGGTGCTGATGCGCGAGCACGCGGCGGAGGGTGGCTGGCCGGCCTCCACGCGCCTTGAGAAGCTTCCCCGCCAGCTCGAAGACCACGACGGCTACTGGCTGATGGTCGAGGTCGGGCCGCCCGTATGAACGGATGGCCTTGCCGTACGCGGTAAAATCGCCGGTCACCTTCGACGTCGAGCTCCGCATGGCCAGCCGTACCCGTTTCGCGCCCAGCCCCACCGGCTACCTGCACATCGGCGGCGCCCGCACGGCGCTGTACTGCTGGCTCCAGGCGCGCCGCAACGGCGGCGAATTCATCCTGCGTGTCGAGGACACCGACGCCGCGCGCAGCACGCAGGCCGCGATCGACGCGATCCTCGAAGCGATGGAGTGGCTCGGCCTCGACTACGACGAAGGCCCGGTGTACCAGACGCACCGTCTCGCCCGCTACCGGCAGGTGGCCGAGCAACTCGTCGCCGCGGGCAAGGCGTACTACGCCTACGAGACGCGCGAGGAACTCGATGCCATGCGCGAGTCCGCGATGGCCAAGAACGAGAAGCCCCGCTACAACGGCGCGTACCGCGATCAGGATGCCGGCGTCCGCGACGACCCCAACCGCGTGATCCGGTTCAAGAACCCGCAGGCCGGCGTGGTCGCGTGGGAGGACAAGGTCAAGGGCCGCATCGAGATCAGCAACGACGAACTCGACGACCTGGTGATCATCCGGTCCGACGGCTATCCCACCTACAACTTCGCGGTCGTGGTGGACGACATCGACATGCGGATCACCGACGTGGTGCGCGGCGACGACCACGTCAACAACACGCCGCGGCAGATCAATATCTACGACGCACTGAATGCGCCGGTGCCGCACTTCGCGCACCTGCCCATGATCCTCGACGAGCAGGGCGCGAAGCTCTCCAAGCGCACAGGCGCGGCCGACGTCATGCAGTACCGCGAGATGGGCTACCTGCCGCATGCGCTGCTGAACTACCTCGTGCGCCTCGGCTGGTCGCACGGCGACCAGGAGATCTTCTCGATCGGCGAAATGACGCGCCTGTTCGACCTCAAGGACGTCAACGCGAAGGCGTCGCGGCTGGACATGGCGAAGCTCGGCTGGCTCAACCAGCAGTACCTCAAGAGCGACGAGCCCGAAGCCGTCGCCAGGCACCTGCAGTGGCACCTGGAGCGCCAGGGCTATGACCTCGCGAGCGGCCCGAACCCGGTGGACGTGGTCGTCGCGTTGCGCGACCGCGTGCAGACGCTGGCCGACATGGCCGAGCGCGCAGGCGTCTGGTATCGGCCGCTGCACCAGTACGACGAGGCGGCCGTCGCGAAGCACCTCACCGATGCCGCGCGCCGCCCGCTCACCGAGGCCCGCGCGCGCCTGGGCGAGTTGATGACGTGGTCGCCGGAGTCGGTGTCGATGGTGCTGCACGACGTCGCCGCGGCCTGCGAACTCGGCATGGGCAAAGTCGCGCAGCCGCTACGCGTAGCGATCACCGGCACGCAGGTCAGCCCGGACATCGCGCAGACGGTTTACCTCGCCGGGCGCGACGAAGCGCTGCTGCGCATCGACGCGGCGCTTGCAAAACTGCCGGCGGGCGCCTAGATCAACTCCATGCCCAACGCCTGCACGCATCCCGAACACCACGTCCACGGCAGCCGCGCGTTCGTCGCGGAGGTGGAGCGGCAGTGCGAGTTGCGCGGCCTGCGGCTCACCGCGATCCGCGCCAACGCGCTGCAGCTGCTCGCCGACGCGGGCCGCCCGATCAAGGCCTATGACCTGCTCGACCTGATGAAGCAGACGCATGGCGCCGCTGCGCCGCCGACGGTTTACCGCGCGCTCGATTTCCTGCTCGAGCACGGCTTCATCCACAAGCTGTCGTCGATCAATGCGTTCGTCGCCTGCCACCACCCCGGCTCGGCGTCGCACGCGGTCCCGTTCCTCATCTGCGACCGCTGCCACTCCGCGGCGGAGCTGGAGGACGAACAGGTCGCCGGGCTCCTCGACGCGCGTGCCCGCGCGCTGGGCTTCATGCCGCGGGCCCAGACGGTCGAAGTCCATGGCCTGTGCGCCAATTGCGCGGCCGCCGGCCCCGAATCCGCCGTCAATCACAGCTGAACCTGACCTCTGGCCTATGGCGGCCGGTCGCTCCGGGGTCGTAACGTAATGTTATAACCTTCCGCAAACTCCGGACCGGCATCGATGAAGAAGACCCTCCTCGCCCTCGGGCTGTCGCTCGCACTCGGCAGCGCGCATGCCGCGGACGGCGTTTCGCAGGCGCAGTTCAAGGCGCTCGAAGCGCGGATGGCGCAGTTGGAGGCCGACGCGAAGGCCGCCCATCGCGAAGCCGCCGAGGCCAAGGCGCAGGCCGCGGCAGCCCAGGCAGAGCTGGCGCGGATGCGGGGAGTTGCGTCGGCGCCCGCCGCGAATGCGGGGGCAGACGCCACTCCGGCAACCCCGCCGACCACGCCAGCCGATGACCTCGCGGCCAGTGAAGATCTGGCCGCCCCGGAAACGCCGACTGACGCCACCGCCGCGCCCGCCGCGCCGCAAGCGGAGAACAACGACGCGCTTGCGAGCGGCAGCGACACCTCGGGCTCGAACGCCAACGCGTTCAATCCGGCGATCTCGATCATCCTCAACGGCAGCTACTCGCACCATTCGCTGGATCCGGCGACCTACGTGCGTGCCGGCTTCCCGGGCGGAAGCACGTCGCCGCAGGGCTTCTCGCTCGGCGAAAGCGAGATGTCGCTGGCCGCGAACATCGACGAGAAGTTCTACGGCCAGCTCACGCTCACGGCGCACAGCGAGGACGGCCAGGACAAGATCGGCGTCGAGGAAGCGTTCGTCGACACCACGGCGCTGCCGGCCGGCTGGAATGTCCGGATGGGCCGCTTCTATTCGAACATCGGCTACCTCAACAGCCACCACGCGCATACCGACAATTTCTTCGACCGCCCGCTGCCGTACCAGGCGTTCCTCGGCGACCAGTACGGCGACGACGGCGTGCAGGTGCGTTGGGTCGCGCCGACGTCGTTCTTCCTCGAGCTCGGCGGCGAAGCGTTCCGCGGCGAGAGCTATCCGGCGGCGGGCGCGGCACACGGCGGCATCGGTACGAAGACCTTGTTCGCGCATGTCGGTGGCGACGTCGGAAGCGAGAGCGAATGGCTCGCGGGCGTTTCGATGCTGCGCAGCAGCGCGATCGCCGGCGAGGACGGATTCACCGGCAACGGCACGCTCTACATAGCCGACGGCACGTGGAAGTGGGCGCCGCAGGGCAACTTCAAGGACGGCGGCGTGACGCTGCGCTCGGAGTATTTCGTCGACCGCCGCGACGGTTCGTTCGTCGATGTGGCCAATCCCGCGGCATCGGTCGATTGGACCGGCATGCGTCGCGGCATCTATGGCGAAGCGGTGTACCGACTCAATCGCACGTGGGACGTCGGCTATCGCTTCGACCGGCTGTGGGCGGCGAACAATGGCCCGCTCGCCAGCGGCACCGATCCGATGCGCCACACGGTGGAAGCGACGTGGCGCAACAGCGAATTCAGCCTGTTCAGGCTGCAGTTGAGCCATGACAAGCCCAATGCGGCCGACACCGACAATGCCGTCACCGTCCAGTACCAGACCAGCCTCGGCGCCCACGGCGCCCACAAGTTCTGAGGAAGCGAACCATGAAGTCCCTCTTGATTTCCGCCGTACTTCTCGCTGCTGCTGTCGCGATGCCCGCGCAGGCCAAGATTCGCGTGTTCGCCTGCGAGCCCGAGTGGGGTTCGCTCGTCCACGAACTCGCGGGTGACAAGGTCGATGTCGACGTCGGCACGTCGGCGCTGCAGGACGTGCATGTCATCGAGGCCAAGCCGAGCCTGATCGCCAAGGTGCGCGCTGCCGACATGGTGGTCTGCACGGGTGCGGAGCTCGAGGTGGGCTGGCTGCCGCAGCTGATCCGGCAGTCCGGCAATGCGAAGGTCGCCTCCGGTGCCGGGAACTTCATGGCCGCGGCCCAGGTGAAGACGCTCGAACGCCCGAGCGCGCTCGACCGCGCCAACGGCGACGTGCACCCCGACGGCAATCCGCACATCCAGATGGATCCGCGCCGTGTGCTGATCGTGGCGCAGCGCCTCGATGCGCGGCTTGCGCAGCTCGATCCCGCCAATGCTGCGACGTACCAGCAGCGTCTTGCGGGCTTCCAGCAGCGCTGGCTGGCGGCGATGGCCCGCTGGAAGGCGCAGGCCGCACCGCTGAAGGGTCGCAAGGTCGTCGTGCATCACATCAGCTGGGTGTACCTGTGGGATTGGCTCGGCATGCAGCAGATCGGCGCACTTGAGCCCAAGCCGGGCGTGCCGCCGACCAGCGCGCACCTCGCCAGCCTGATCTCCACGACCAAGGCCGCCAACACGCTCGCGATCGTCCGCGCCGCGTACCAGGATCCGAAGCCGGCCGACTGGCTGGCCGAGCGCACGGGCGTCAAGGCGGTGACGTTGCCGCTCACCGTCGGCGGTGACGCGCAGTCGAAGGACCTGTTCGGCCTGTTCGACTCGACCATTTCCAAGCTTCTGCAGGCCGCCAAGTGACGTTGAACTGGGAAGGTCTTGACGTAAGCATCCTCGGGCCCGCCTGCGTGGCTGGCCTGATCGTGCTGTCGACGCACGTACCGCTCGGCAAGCAGGTGCTGTCGCGCGGGATCATCTTCATCGACCTGGCGATCGCGCAGATCGCCGGGCTCGGCGTCATCCTTGCGCAGTTCATCGGTGTCGGTGAGCACGGCTACATGGTGCAGGTCGCCGCCGCGGCGGCGGCACTGCTTGGCGCGGGACTTCTGGCGTGGACGGACCGTCGCTGGCCCGAATACCAGGAGCCGCTGATCGGCACGCTGTTCGCGCTCGCCGCCACGGGCGGATTGTTGTTGCTCGCGAACAATCCTCAGGGCGGCGAACACCTCAAGGATCTGCTCGTCGGGCAGATCCTGTGGGTGAGTTATGCGCAGCTGCTTCCGGCGCTGATCCTGTCGATAGTGCTGCTTGCCTTCATGTGGCTGCGGCGCGGCCAGCTGGCCGGGCTCGCGTTCTACGCGCTGTTCGCACTGGCAATCACGGCCTCGGTGCAGCTGGTCGGCGTCTACCTCGTGTTCGCGAGCCTGATCGTGCCGGCGCTGGCAACCGCCGGGATGCAGGGGCGCGGCCGGCTGGTCACCGCATACGCCATCGGCGCAGCGGGATATGTCACCGGACTCGTGCTGTCGGCAGTGCTGGATCTGCCGAGCGGCGCGTTGATCGTGTGGATGCTGGCCGCGTGCGCGCTGCTCGCGCAGGCCATCCCGGCGGTACGTCGCTCGCATCCGGCGCGCGCGGTCGCCGCCGGTGCGGCGCACTCATCCGGGCTGCACGAGTGAAAACGTTATAATGTTCCAAATGGACCGCATGCCAACGCCCCTGTCGGACACGCCGCCATCGCCCCCGCGCGTGCTCGACCGGCTGGGCGCGACCGGCTCCCTGGTGTGCGCCATCCACTGCGCCGTTCTGCCGGTCCTGCTCGCCCTGGTGCCGTCCCTCGGGATCGCCGCGTGGTTCGGCGACAACTTCGAGCAGGGTTTCGCGATGTTCGCCACGGCGCTGGGCGTCACGACGATGGTCTGGGGCTATCGTCGTCATCGCGACGTTCGTGCGCTCAGGCTGCTGCTCGCCGGGCTCGCCATCCTCTGGTTCGGCGTGCTGTTCGAGGCGCTCGACGACATGCCGTTCGTGCACGGCCTGGTGATGGCGACCGGAGGCGGTCTCGTCGGCCTCGCGCATCTGGCCAACCTGCGCATGCATCACGGCCGCCACGTCCACGGCCCCAGCTGCGCGCACTGAGCGGCTGGTCGACCGGCCGCCTGTGCTAGGCTTCGCAGCCTCGCGCGCCTAGCGCGACCGAACCAGCGGACCGTCCGCAGGCGCCGCGCCACCGCAGCGCCGGTATTTCAATTATCAAGTTCCAGGAGCAACACGATGGGTAAGGGCGACCGCAAGACTGCCAAGGGCAAGCGCAACGTTTCCAGCTACGGCAATGCCCGCAGCCACACCGAGATCACCAAGTCGACAGGCGCTGCGTCCGCGCCCGTCGCGAAGAAGACCACCAAGACCGTCGCCAAGGCGCCGGCCAAGAAGGTCGCGGTGAAGAAGGCGACGAAGGAGTAATCCTTCCGCGTCCGAAAAAAGCCCCGCCGATGCGGGGCTTTTTTTATGGCCGACGTTGCGGCAAGGACTCGAAGAACGACCACATCACGTCGTTCGCGGAAATCGCCTGCGATGCGGGCTCGCCGCGGTCCTTGTGCCCGCCGGGCCAGGAATGACCGCCGGTTTCGGTGACGCACAGTTGCACCTTCGCCCCGCCGCGGCAGTCGTCCTGCAGGTCGCAGTAGGCTCCCGGCCGCTGCAGCACGCGACGCGCCGGCGCATGGCAACCGACGAGCGACGACCACTTCGCGATCGTCGCCGGCACCGAAGCGAAGTCCGTCACCGCGTTCGCATTCGGGAACGCGCTGGCGCCCGCACCGCCGCCGAACAGCACGTGGTCGTCATTCCGCGCGTGGACGTGCGCGATGGAAACCGGACGCGCCGGACGGCAGTCGAGCGTGTTGTCCGTGCCCGCCACCGGCGCCACCGCGCGGAACAGGTCGGACGCGTCGCAAGCCAGGCGGTAGGCCATCATCCCGCCGTTCGACATACCCGTGGCGAATATGCGCGTGCGATCGACGTCCAGCTGACGTTGCACGTGCCCGACCACGTCGCGGATGAAGCCGACATCGTCGACGGCCGCGTCGCGCGCACCGCCGCAACACGCGCCCGCGTTCCACGTCGCGAGGCGCCCGCTTGCGAAACGGCTGTATCCATTCGGGAACACGACGATGAAACCGGCCTGCTCGGACTTGCCGATCAGCCCGTACTTGGAGTCATCGGCCTGCCAGTCCATGTCGCCGCCGCCACCGTGCAGGGCGACGAGCAGCGGCGTCGCGCGCCCGGGGCGGTAGGCGCGCGGCACGTGCACCCGATACGCGCGCATGAGGCCATCGTGGCGAATGTCGAAGCGATAGTCGCCCGGCCGGGTGATCACGGTGGACGGGTCGGCGCCGATTGCCACGACCGTGTCCGCAGGGCGTTGCGCCATGCGCGCGCGAAGCATGGCGCGCAGGCCGCCGTCCTGCGCATGGGCGAACGCGGCGGCGCAGGCGGCCACGCAAAGGGGAAGAACCAAGCGCTTCATGCGGCGTCTCCGGGCGATTACCGTGCAACGCGCACGTGCCTCCCCGGTTGACGCGCAATCGTTCCGCCTGTCGACTCAGTCCCGTGCGAGCGCGGCGACCGCTTTCCACACGCGCATGAGGTTGCCGCCCAGCACCTTGCGGATCGTCGCGTCCGAATGGCCGCGCGCGCGCAGCGCCTGCACCAGGTTCGGGTAGTCGGCAACGCTGTTCAGGCCTTCGGGCAATGCACCCGACACACCGTCGAAGTCCGAGCCGATGCCGACGTGGTCCTCGCCGAGCAACCGGATGGCGTAGTCGATCTGGTCGACCACCTGCGAAATGCGCGTTGCGGGCTTCGGATGCGCCGGGTCCCAGATGGCGTCGAAATCGTCGACCGACTTCGCCGCCTCGCCGCGTGCCCTGGCCAGCGTCTGCTCGTGTTGGAACTTCGCAAGTTCGCGGAAATATGCGGTGGTGTCGGCCGCGGCTTTGGGATCGATGAAGCCGCTGCCGAAGGTGATCTGCACAACGCCGCCGCCCTTCGCGATCTTCTTCGCCAACGTGTCGCTCAGGTTGCGCTCGAAGCCGGGTGTGAAATGGCGCATGCCCGAATGGCTCGCGATCACGGGCGCCTTGCTGACGCGCAGCACGTCTTCGACCGATTCGTCCGAGAGGTGCGAGACGTCCACCATGATGCCGAGCGCATTCATCTCGGCCACGACCTTTTCGCCGAACGGGCTGAGCCCGTGCCATGGCCGCTCCGGCGAGTAGGAACCGTCGGCGATGCGGTTGCTGTGGCTGTGCGCGAGCGTGATGTAGCGGACGCCCCGATCGCGGAACCGTTCGAGTTGCGACAGGTCGTCGCCGATGGGCGCGCCGTTTTCCATGCCGAGTGCGAGCAGCACGCGGCCCTGCGCGCCGCGCAGGTGCAGGTAATCACCGGGCTCATGAATGATGGCGACGCTTTCCGGGCAACGCGCGGCCATCGCTTCGACCGAGTCGATCTCCATGTGCGCCTTCTGTCGCGCGGTGCCGGCAGCGTCTTCTTCGGGCGCCGTGTAGATCGACATGAAGGCGACATCCAGGCCGCCCCGGCGCGCCTTCACTACGTCGAACTCGCGATCCGGCACTTCGTTGCAGAGGTCGCGCCAGCTCTTGAGCAACTCCGTCGGCGCGTCAATATGGGTGTCGACGATGAGCGCCTGTTGCACGAAGTCGCGTGCATCCGGGGTCGCGGCAACGGAAAGTGCGGGCACGAGGAGCAGCAGGCAGGGCAGGGTGCGCATCGAAGAGTCTCCGACGAAGGGATCAGTGGCGCGGCGCAGCGATGGACGGCAGGCCCGCAACGAACGTACGGCGCAGCAACGTGCCGCCGAGCCAGTAGCAGAGTTCCGCGGGATGTTTGATGTCCCAGAGCGCCAGGTCGGCACGCATGCCGACGCGCAGCATGCCGCGGTCGTGCAGGCCGAGCGCGCGTGCGCCGTGCACGGTCGCGCCGCGCAGCGCGTCCTCGGGCGTGAACTTGAAGTGCGTGCAAGCCAACTGCATGGCCTGTCGAAGCGAGAGCAGCGGCGACGTGCCCGGATTGCAGTCCGTCGCGATCGCCATCGGCACGCCGTGCGCGCGGAACAGGTCGAGTGGCGGCAGCTGCGTTTCTCGTAGCACGTGGAATGCGCCGGGCAGCAGCACGGCGACCGTGCCCGCACTGGCCATCGCGCGCACGCCCGCCTCGCTCGTGTGTTCGACGTGGTCGGCCGACAGCGCGTTGAACTCGGACGCCAGCGCCGCGCCGCCGAGGTCGCTCAACTGGTCGGCGTGCAGCTTGACCGGCAGGCCGAGCGAGCGCGCGCAGTCGAACAGGCGCCGGGTCTGCGCGGGCGAGAAGCCGATGCCCTCGCAGAACGCGTCGACGGCGTCGACCAGGCCTTCGGCATGCAGGCGCGGAAGCCACTGGATCGCCGCGTCGATGTAGTCGTCCGCGCGGCCGACAAATTCGGGAGGCAACGCGTGCGCGGCGAGGTAGGTGGTGCGCACGTCCAGCGAACTGTCGCGGAAGCGTCGCGCGACGCGCAGCATCTTCCGCTCGTTCTCGTAGTCCAGCCCGTAGCCCGACTTGATCTCGAGCGTGGTGACGCCATCCCCGCGCAACGCGTCCACGCGCGGTTTCGACTCGGCATACAGCGCGGCCTCGTCCGCGTTGCGCACGGCCCGCACGGTCGAGAGGATTCCGCCACCGGCGCGCGCGATGTCCTGGTAACGCGCGCCCTCAAGGCGCATCTCGAACTCCGCCGCGCGATCGCCGGCGAACACCGCGTGCGTGTGGCAGTCGACGAGGCCGGGCGTGATCCAGCCGCTTGCTTCGATCGCATGCGTCGCCAATGTGGCGGGCGATGCGGGCAGGTCGGCGCGTCGCCCGACGTAAGCCAGCACGCCGTCCTTCCACGCCACGGCGCCGTCGGTGATCGCGCCGTAACCCTCGCCATCGAGCGTGGCGAGCGAGGCACCGGTGACCAGGGCGTCCCAGCGCGCGTCCATCACGCGTCGCCTTCCACCTCGTCGACCGGCACCGGCAACACGCCGCGTGCAAGCTGCACGGACGCCAGCGTGTGCCGCTCGCCGACGAGCCAGCATGCCAGCGCGATCGTGACGACCACGAGCCCCACCAATTCGACGATATGCATGCGATCCCTCCCCGGACGGCTCGCGGTAGCCTAGCGCACCCCGATGCCGCGACCGCCCATGAACGCGACCTTCGTCCATCGCACCGACCGCGGCTGGGAACTTCCTGGCATCGCCAACCTGCATTCGCATGCATTCCAGCGCGCGATGGCGGGCCTGGCAGAGCGACAGACCGACGCCGCCGACAGTTTCTGGACGTGGCGCGAAACCATGTACCGCATGGCCGGCCGCTTCGATCCGCAGACGCTGCGCGACGTCGCCGCCCAGCTCTATGTCGAGATGCTGGAGGCGGGCTACACCCACGTCTGCGAGTTCCACTACCTGCACCACGCCCCCGACGGCCGGCCCTACGACGACGCGGCCGCCATGTCGCGCGCGCTCATCGATGCTGCACGGGAAACCGGCATCCGCCTGACGTTGCTGCCTGTGCTCTACATGACCGGCGGTTTCGACGGCCGGGCGCTCGGCGATCGGCAGCGCCGGTTCGGCCACGGCGTCGACGGCTACCTGCGCCTGCTCGACACGCTGCGGGCCGACACGTGCGACACGTTGCGGATCGGCTGCGCGCTGCACAGCCTGCGTGCCGTCCCGGAAGCGGCCATGCACGAGGTGCTGTCGGCGTTGCCGTCGGATTCGCGCGTCCACATCCACATCGCCGAGCAGACCGCGGAAGTGGACGAATGCATCGCTACCCGCGGCGCGCGACCGGTTCGCTGGCTGCTCGACCACGCCCCGGTCGACGCACGCTGGACGCTGGTGCACGCCACGCATCTCGACGACCGCGAGATCGCCGGCATTGCGCGATCGCGCGCGACCGTCGCGATCTGCACGACCACCGAGGCCAACCTCGGCGACGGGCTGTTTCCACTGCGCGCGTTCCTCGATGCCGGCGGCCGCCTGGGCATCGGCTCGGACTCGCACGTGTCGGTATCGCCGGTCGAGGAACTGCGCTGGCTGGAATACGGGCAGCGGCTTGCCACGCGGCGGCGAAACGTCGCGGTGGGCGCGTCGACCAGCGTCGGCGACACCTTGTTGCGGCAGCTGCTCGACAGCGCGGCGGATTCGACCGGCCAGGCGCGCGAGGGCGATCGCCTCGTGCTGGATGCGACCCATCCGCTGCTCGCAGGCGCGACGGCGGGCGATGTCGCCGACCGCTGGATATTCGCCGGCAACCGACCGCTGGTGCGCGAGGTGGAGGTCGCCGGACGCACCGTCGTGCGCGAGGGGCGCCACATGGCAGCCGAGGCGATCGCGGCGCGCTTCGCGAACGCGATGGCACGCCTGCTCGGCTAGCCGTCAGCGCGCCTCGCCGAACACTCGTTGCAGCGTGGCGGCATTGCCATCGTTGGGCTGCGGCGTTACGCCGATCAGGCGCGCAAGCATCGGGTAGACGTCGACGTTGTCGAAGACGGGCAGCACCACGCCATGTCGGAACGACGGGCCGTTGGCGACGAACAGCGCGCGCATCGACGGCAGGTCGGGGTCGTAGCCGTGCGATCCGGTCGCGACACCCGGAAGGCGCCTGGCGATCTTGGCCGGCGTGTCGGCCTTCCAGCCCTCGTCCATCTGGCACACGATCGGCGGCACGCGCGGGTGGGAGCCGTAGTGCCAGCGCGCCGGCAGCCGCGCGCGCGGCCAGCACTCGAAATGCGCATGACGGCCGACCATGCGACGCATCGCCTCGTCCTCGTGGCCGGGCAGGGGCGCCGCGCCCACGGATTCGCCCATGGTGACAGTCCGCGCGACGTCCGGTGGCACCACGCTGTCGATCGGAAGGACGTGGTTCCACGCGACCGGCGCCTGGCCGTGGTCGGACACAACGACGATATTGACGCGACCGGCGAGCCCGCGGGCCGCGAGTCCCTGGCGCAGGCGACCGATGTAGCCGTCGACCTTGGCCACCGCGGCCTCGGCCCCGGGTGCGCCGGGCCCGCGCAAATGCTCGGCCTCGTCGACGTCCTCGAAATACAACGCGACGAAACGCGGACGGGTCGCGGTCGGGCGCTCGAGCCAGCCCAGCACGGTGTCCACGCGCGAGTTCCCGTCGAACGATTCCTGGTACGGGCGCCATTCGGACGGCCGTACTCCACCGATGGCTGCCGCGCTGCCCGGCCAGAACATGGTCGCGCTGCGAATGCCGGCCTTTTCGGCCGTGGCCCAGATCGGCTCGCCGCCCCACCAGCGCCCGTCGCCGACCGCCTTGTCGTCGCTCGTTTCGAAACGGCCGAGCACGGCGTCGTCGATGGAGTTGTGGACCATGCCGTGGTGGTCGGGCCGAAGGCCGGTCACCAGCGTGTAGTGGTTGGGGAACGTCAGGCTCGGGTACGAGGGGCGCATGCCTTCGGCGCGCACCCCATCACGGGCGAGCGCGTCGAGGTTCGGCGTACGGCCGCGGCCGAGGTCGACCGGGCGGAAGCCGTCCAGCGAAACCAGCACCAGCGCGACCGGTGCGGCGGGCGGAGGCGGCGGTGTGCTGGCGCAGGCGCCAAGAACAAGGCTGAGCAGGCAAGCAGCTAGGGGTCGGAACACGCGGGAGGCGACGGACGGCGAAAGGACCGTGACTTTAGCCGGTCGCTCGTGCGCCCCGCGCGCGCCAGCATCGCGTTTCCGAAAACCGGTCGGACCGATGCCCGCATTTCTCGCGCTTGTCCTCGCGCCCGCGCTCGCGGCCGCCGCCAGCCCGCCACCGTCGCCTTTCTCCTTCGACGAGTGCGCCGTGTTCGAGCGCGAGCTCTCGTTCGCGCGCTCGGTCGCCGAGCACGATGCAGCGGCGAACGCGCTGCCCGATCCCGTGCCGGAAGAACTCAAGCTGGAACGCCTCGCGCGTTTCATGGAGCGCCAGGCGGA
>NZ_VTRV01000042.1 GCF_008274655.1 Cognatilysobacter lacus
CACCGCGAGCGCTGCGCTGGCGACCAGCCACGCGGCATCGAGCGCAACGCGCGCCTCGCCGCGCGCCAGTACCTGCGCGATCCCCTGGAGCACGTCGCCGGCCCACGGCGCCATGGCCCAGACCTGGTGCGACGCGTCCAGCGCATAGCGCCCGTTGCGCAGCAGCTGCCAGGGCAGACCAAGGTGATAGGCGAGGTCGTCGTACTGCAGCGTGGGCAACCATGCGCCTGCCGACGCAAGGCCTAGCGCGAGCATCGCGGCGGCGGCGATGCGTGGCGATGCATCGACGGCGACACGCAGCCCGCACGCGGCGTCCACGAGCGCCGTTCGCACCACGCGCCGCCGCAGCACCACTGCGGCGACGAGCAGCGGCGCATATATCCACGCGCGATGCACCGGCAATGGCAGCAGCCAGCCGAGTCCGCCAGCGATCAGCGCACAGCCGACGACGAACGCCGTCGCCATGTCGTCGACCAGCAATGTGCCGATCGCGACCGCGCCCGCACCGAGCAAAAGGGTCGCCAGCACCGGCAGCGGGCCGGCCATGACGCACAGCGCCGCGAGCCCGACGATGCCGATCGCCTCGGCCAGTCGCACCCGCGCCACGCGCCGCACGAGCCACGCCAGAAGGCACCAGAAGACGGCCAACAGCAACATCTCGCCGACGCGGGCGAGGGGCACCGCCTGCCACATGCGATGTACGAAGAGCCCGGCGACGCACGCGAGCAGGCCCGCCTCGACGAGGCGGCGCTGCAGGGAGACGCCGGGCGCCGGGGAATCGGGATCTCTGTACACGCGGGCATCGTAGAGACTCGACGCAGCAGCAGCACGTGTTCGCGCCCGCGGACGCGGCGGAGGCGTCGCAAGAATGTGGTCCGCGGCGCCTGCACACGCAGGGAACGCCGCCCACCCCGCTAGAATCGCCGCGTCCCTCGCCTGCCGGAACCGCCATGACCGCCCCCCTGCACGTCGTCATCCTCGCCGCGGGCGAAGGCAAGCGCATGCGGTCCGCGTCGCCGAAGGTGCTGCAGACGGTGGCCGGCGTGCCGATGCTGCAGCACGTGGTCGATACCGCGCGCGCGCTCGCACCGGAAGCCATCCATATCGTCTACGGCCATCACGGCGAACGGGTTCGCGAAGCGTTCGTCGGGCAGTCCGACCTGGACTGGGCCGAGCAGGGCGAGCGCCTGGGCACGGGCCACGCCGTATTGCAGGCGATGCCGCAGGTGGAGCAGGACGCGCGCGTGCTGGTGCTCTACGGCGACGTACCGCTGATCCGCGCGGAAACGCTGGAGCGGCTGCTCAAGGCCGACGGCCGCCTCGCGATGCTCGCCGCCGAGCTCGACGACCCGACCGGCTACGGTCGCGTGATCCGCGACGCTGCCGGCAAGGTCGCGCGCATCGTCGAGCAGAAGGATGCGACCGACGACGAACGCGAACTGGGCACCGTCAACACGGGCATCCTGGTGTCCGACGCCGCGCCGCTGCAGCGCTGGCTGGCGCACCTGTCGGCCGACAACGCGCAGGGCGAGTACTACCTCACCGACGTGTTCGCGGCGGCCGCCGACGAATTCGACGCGGCGGAGATCGTGCTGGTCGACGACCCGCAGGAAGTCGAAGGCGCGAACGATCGATGGCAGCTAGCGCAACTCGAGCGCGCGTTGCAGCGGCGCCGCGCACGCGCGCTTTGCGTCGCCGGTGCGCGGTTGGCGGATCCCGCGCGTTTCGACCAGCGCGGCACGGTGCGCATCGGCATGGACGTGGAGATCGACGTCGACGTGATCCTCGAAGGCGAGGTCGAACTGGGCGACGGCGTGCGCATCGGGCCCTTCTGCCGCCTGAAGGACGTCACGCTTGGCGCCGGCACGGAAGTGCGCGCGCACTGCGATCTGGAGGGCGTGGTGGTCGAAGGCGCGGCGCAGATCGGCCCATTCGCGCGCCTGCGGCCCGGCACGGTGCTGGCCGATGGCGTGCACATCGGCAACTTCGTCGAGACCAAGAACACGGTGATGGGCGTTGCAAGCAAGGCCAATCACCTGAGCTACGTCGGCGACGCCGTCGTCGGCACGCGCGTCAACATCGGTGCCGGCACGATCACGTGCAACTACGACGGCGCGAACAAGCACCTCACGACCATCGAGGATGCCGTGTTCGTCGGCTCGAATTCATCGCTGGTGGCGCCGGTGACGCTGGGCAAGGGCGCGACGATCGGTGCAGGTTCGGTGATCACCAAGGACGCACCCGCCGGCGAATTGACCCTGGCCCGTGCGCGGCAGGCCTCGCTCGAAGGCTGGCACCGCCCGGTGAAGGAACCGAAGTAACGGGGCGGGTTTGCGGCCTTGCTACGGCAAGGCTTGGGGCGACCTCCGCGTCCCCGATGAGTCGCCTGCCGAACCCGTGCGCGCCAAGTCCTGCGATCAGGCTGCCGCAGATCGCGAGCCGTGCTCAGCCCGCTACGGCACGAACGCAGTGCCGGGCCGCGGCCCCTGCCTCCCACCGCGCGGCTATGCCGGAAGCATGATCGACACGCAGAGCCCGCCGCCGTCGCGGTTGGCGAGCGATACGCTCCCGCCGTGCGCTTCCGCGATCTCGCGCACCAGCGCCAGTCCGAGCCCGGTTCCGTTGCGCTTGGTCGAGTAGAACGGCAGCAGCGCATTGGCCAGGACGGCTTCGTTCATTCCCTGGCCGCGGTCGAGTACATCGATTCGCCACGTGTCCGGCAGACGCCGCAGCACGAGCTCAACGCCTTCGTGCGCGGATCCGGATTCATGCGCGTTCTTGAGCAGGTTCAACAGCGCCTGCTCCATCTGCGCGACATCGATGCGAACCACGCCCTCGACGCCTGCTGCGCCCACGAACGCGACCTGCGAACGTAATTGCTCGACGAAACACGACCACTCCACCGGCTCCAGCCGCGGCGCCGGCAGTTTCGCGAAGCGCGCGTAGTCGCGAATGAAGCCTTCGAGATGGCGCGCGCGCTCCTCAATGGTCGCGAGCGCGACCGGAAGCTTCTCGTACTGGCCGCGACGCAACAATTCGGCGCCCGAGTGCGCGAGCGACGCGATCGGCGCGAGCGAATTGTTGAGTTCGTGGGAGATGACGCGGATGACCTTCTTCCACGTCTGCACTTCCTGCCGACGCAGCTCGGCGGTGAGCTGGCGCAGAAGCACCAGCTCGTGGCGCCGTCCGTTGAGCCGGAACCGGCGACGGGACAGGTGATAGATCTCCTCGTCGTCGCCGTCGCCGACGCTGAACATCGCGTCGCCGCCGCGCTCGAATGCGTCGCGCAAGGGCTCTGGCGCGTCGGCGAGCAGGGCATCGAACATGCGACCTTCGAGGCGTCGACCTTCGCCCAGCATGCGGCGCGCCGCCAGGTTCGCGTGCGCCACGTGGCCCGAAGGCCCGACCAGCACCATCGCGACCGGCGTGTTCTGCACCATCGTGTCCAGCAGCAGTTCGCGCTGTACCAACGCGACGCGCTGTTCGCGTAGCACGTCGCCGAGTGCGTTGTGGCTGTCAACCAGCTCGCGCAGCTCGCCCTCACCCTCCCAGGTGAGGCTGAAGCTGAAATCGCCGTCGCGATAGCTGGCGACAGTCCCGGCGAGCGCGCGATACAGCGAATGCATCGGCGCGAGCAGCTGGCGGACGTGGAAGGCCAGCAGCGGCAGATCGAGGACCGCGGCCATCAGGACGGACAGCGCAATGTGGTGCAGGACGAATCGCTGCAGCAGCATCGCGACGCTCGCAACCAGCAGCGCATGCAGCGCCGCCACGGCGGTGAATGTGAGCGTCAGCGGCAGGCGCTGCAGCAGGCGCATGACGTCAGGCCGAGTGGGGTCGAGGATGGACGCGGCGCGGCCGGGTCGAGCGGCGCGATACGCACCGGCGTCCTCACGAACGCGCGATCCCGAGGCGGTCCATGCGCCGGTACAGCGCCTGGCGGCTCAGGCCGAGCTCCGCTGCCGCCTGCGCCACCACGCCGCCGTGGCGCGCAAGCGCGGACTCGAGCGTGGTGCGGTCGGGTTCGTCTTGGCTCGCGATCGCCGGTTGCACGGCAGGCAAGCCAAGGTCGGCGGCATCGATAGCATCCCCGCGCGCCAGCAGCGCGCCGCGCTGCACCACGTTGCGCAGCTCGCGCACGTTGCCCGGCCATGCGTGCGCGAGCAGTGCGCCCTCGGCGTGCGCCGAGAAGCGCTTGCCGGGGGGAAGGAAGCATCGCGCGAGAGGCAGGATGTCGTCGGGCCGCTCAGCGAGCGCCGGCACGCGAACCTCGACGGCGTTGAGCCGATAGAAGAGGTCCTGGCGGAACTGGCCCCGCTCGATCATCGCCGGCAGGTCCGCATTCGTTGCGCTGACCACGCGCACCTTGACCGTGCGTTCGCGATTGCCGCCGAGCCGCTCGAAGCGCCCGGTCTCCAGCACGCGCAAGAGCTTCACCTGCCCCGCCGCCGACAGCGTGCCGACCTCGTCCAGGAACAACGTGCCGCCATCCGCGGCTTCGAACTTGCCTTCGCGCGCGCGCGTGGCCCCCGTGTACGCGCCGACCTCGGCGCCGAACAACTCGGCTTCGATCAGCTCGCCCGGCAACGCGCCGCAGTTGAGTGCCACGAACGGGCCGGCCTTCACGGTCGAGTTCGCATGCACGATCTCCGCGAACCGCTCCTTGCCCGCGCCGTTGGGCCCCGTGATCAGCACCGGAAGCTCCGAACGTGCCACCTGGCAGGCAAGCGAGAGCGCGGCTTCCGTCGTCGCGTCGGCGAACACCACGCCGCGAAGGTCGAACTCGCGGGCGAGCGCGTCGCGGCGGCGCTTTTCCGACTGCAGCCGGCGCGCGATTTCCTGCCGTGCCTGCGAGAGTTCCAGCAGGTTGTTGACCGACGCCAGCAGCTTGCGGTCGTCCCACGGCTTGCCGAGGTAATCGGCCGCGCCGGCGCGTACCAGGTCGACCGCCGCCTCGAGGTGCGTCCACGCCGTCAGCAGGATCACCGGCAGGTCCGGATGCCGTGCGCGGATCTCGGCGAACAGCGCACGCCCTTCCTCGCCCGACGTAGTGTCGGCGTGGAAGTTCATGTCCTGCACCACGAGGTCCACCACCTCGCGGTCGAGCACCGCGAGGCCGGCCTGCGGCGACGTCGCGCTCACGGTATCGATGTCGTGCAGCGAGAACAGAACCTCGAGCGCGGTGGCGACCGACGGGTTGTCGTCGATGACGAGCACGCGCGCCATCAGTGCATCGCCTCGCGGTGGGCCGCGCCGGGAATGGCGCGGCGGTGACAGTCGGACATGGATTCCCCTGCGTGCATCAGGCGCTGCGCGTGGCGATCGCCGGCGGGACCGCGGCCGCGCGCGACGCCGGCCCGTACACCGCCAGTATGCCCAAGCCCCACAGCGTGAGCATGCCGTAGCCCAGGTAGGCCAGAGGAAGGCGCGGCAGTTCAAGCGTGCTCACCAGCAGCTGGTTGAGCGCCAGCGCCAGCGCGATGCCGATCACCACGCCGACGGTGCTGATCATCGCGTTCTCGACCAGGAAGTAGCGAAGGATGTCGACCTTGCGTGCGCCCAGCGCACGCCGCACGCCGATCTGCTTGCGACGCTGCGTGACCCACAGGCTCGCGAGGCCGACGATGCCGCTGCCCGTCACCAGCAACAGGCCGATGGTGACCGCGATCAACATGCCGGCCACGGCGTGCTCGCCCTGGTAGCGGCGGGCGCGGATCTCGTCGGCGCTGCGGTTGGTGATGAGCACGCGGTCGTTGCGCAGCTTCACCAGCGCATCCTCGGCGGCGCGCATCACGCGGTCGCGCTGCCCGGGGGCGGTGCGCACCGCATAGCTGCCCTGGCTGACGACCTGGCGCACCGGGATCACGAAGCTGCTGTAGGCATTGTCGCTGCGCTGCGCGAACGGCGTCATCAGCCTGTCGACGATACCGACCACGCGCATCGGCACCGCGTCCGAGCCGCTGCCCAGGCTCACCGACTTGCCGACGAACGAGGTCGCGTCCGGCCAAAGCTTCTTCGCCATCTGCTGCGTGAGGATCACGCTGTCGGCGCCGAGCTGGCCCTTGTCCGGATCCACGGTGCGCACGTCGTCGGGCGTGAAGTCGCGGCCCTCGATGATGCGCACGCCGAGCGTCTGCGCCAGCGTGTCCGGCGTGAAGTACGTCGCGCCGTTGATGCCCGACGATGGATCCTGCGGCGTCGTGGTCAGGCCGAGCGCCCAGCCGTTCTGCGTCATCGGGTACTGGTTGATCCAGCCGGCGGCGACCACGCCCGGGATTGCGCGCAGCACTTCGACGTCGCGCTTCTGCATCGCTTCCTTGTCGGCCATGTCGCCGATGCCGTTGAAGGCGATGTAGAAGGAGTTCGCCTCGTCGATGCCGGTCGGGCGGTTCGCGCGGTCCACGCGGTCCTTCACGATGTACAGCGCGTTGGCGATGATCGCGAGCGTGAGCGCGATCTGCGCGGCGATCAGCACGGCGCCGGTCTTGCTGCGTAGCAGCGAGGAAAGAATGGGACGGATTTCCATGGCGTTCTCCGCTTACTGCGACTTGAGCTGGACTGCGGGGCGCACCTGGCAGGCGCGCCAGGTGGGCAAAAGGCCGGCGAGCAGGCTGGCGACGAGCGAGAGCCCCACGGCCGTGGCGAACATCACCCAGTCCATGTGCGCCACCGCCTTGATGTCGTCGGACTGGCGCGACATGAGCCACAGCACGCCCAGCGTCAGTGCGATACCGAGCGCGCCACCGACGGCGCCGACTACGCCCGATTCCGTGAGGTACTGCTTGAACACCTCGATACGCGGAGCGCCCAGCGCGCGACGCACGCCGATCTCGCCGCTGCGCGCGGTGAACTTGGCCAGCAGCAGGCCGACGACGTTGACCAGGCACACCAGCAGGAAACCGAACGCCAGCCACGTCTGCAGGCGGCTGTCGTCGCTGACGACTTCGCGCTGCGCCAGCCACTGCATCACGTCATAGAGGCGGTTGTTGAGAGGACGTTCGAAGCGGCCGAGCTTCTTCTGCTCGTTGACGTAGTTGTCGAGGTACTGCGCATACGCCGCGCGGTCACCCGGCTTGGCGAGTTCGACCCAGAACTGCACCCAGACGCATTCGGAGTCCATCAGGCCCTGGTAGCCCGGCTTGATCTCGCCGTTGACGTTGCATTCCACGCTGCCGTTGGGATCCATCTCGCTGGCGATGGCCGTGTTGAACGGCAGGAAGATATCCTCGGCCGCCAGCGTATCGCCGCCGATCAGCCGATAGAACTTGGGCAGCGGCGCCCATTTGCCGATTACGCCCGTGATGCGGAAGTCGCGGTTCTCGAAGCGCAGCGTGCGACCGACAGGATCTGCATTGCCGAACACGCGGTCGGCCAGCTTGCTGGAGATCACGGCGACGTTGCCGCCACGCGTGTCGTCTTCCCGCGCCCAGGCGCCGCCGCTGCGGAAGGGGACGTCGAACATCGAGAAGAAGTCGGTGTTGACGGCCAGTCCGTCGGTGAGTTCGGGACGTGCGTCGGCCTTGCCACTGCTGACGGCGCCTCCGACCCCGAGGATGGCCG
Organism: Cognatilysobacter lacus; assembly: GCF_008274655.1. Taxonomy (GTDB): domain Bacteria; phylum Pseudomonadota; class Gammaproteobacteria; order Xanthomonadales; family Xanthomonadaceae; genus Cognatilysobacter; species Cognatilysobacter lacus. The sequence continues at coordinate 7,561 of NZ_VTRV01000042.1, forward strand.
TCGAATGCGCGCTGCGGCCCGAGGCATGCAAGGCCATCGCATCGCGGTAGGTGAGCTGCGTCGGCGGGTCCTTGCTCGGGTTCGGCTGGTGGAGCGGCGCGTTGTCGAGCAGCGGCACGAACAGGCGGTCGGACTTCTGGGGAATCGGATCGCCGCTCATCGCGTGCAGCAGGGTGAGCGAGGACATGCTGGCGGCAACGCCGACGGCGAGTGTCAGCACCATCAGCGCGGTGAGCACCGGGTTGCGCCGCAGGTTGCGGACGCCGAGCTTGAGGTAATAGGCGAACATGGCGGCGGCCTCAGGCGGGCGTCTGCGCGGCCGGGTTGGCGACCGCATGCAGCGTGGGCGCCACGCTGATGTCAGTCACCAGCCCGTCCATGATGTGGATGTTGCGTTGCGCGCGCGCGGCCAGTTCCGGATCGTGCGTCACCATCACGATGGTCGCGCCCCGCGCATTGATTTCCTCCAGCAACTCCATGACGCCGCGCGCCATCTGCGAGTCGAGGTTGCCGGTGGGCTCGTCGGCGAGCAGCAGGCGCGGGCTGCCGGCGAGCGCCCTGGCGATCGCGACGCGCTGCTGCTGGCCGCCCGACAGTTCCGCGGGGTAATGCTTCATGCGCGACGAAAGCCCCACCTGCGACAGCGCCTCTTCGATGCGGCACCTGCGCTCGGCCGACGGCAGGCCGCGATAGCGCAGCGGCACGTCGACGTTGTCGAACAGGTTGAGGTCCGGGATCAGGTTGAAGCCCTGGAAGATGAAGCCGATCTTCTCGTTGCGCAGCTTCGAACGCTGGTTGTCGTTCAGGCCGCGCGTGTCGACGCCGTCCAGCACGTACTCGCCACCGGTGAAATCCTCCAGCAGGCCGGCGATGTTGAGGAACGTGGTCTTGCCCGAGCCCGATGGGCCGGTCACGGCGACGAACTCGCCCTCGCGCACGTGGATGTCGAGCCCGCGCAGAGCGTGCGTCTCGATCATGTGGGTTCGGTAGACCTTGCTGAGCTGGGACATGCGGAGCATCGGGAATTCCTTCGCTGCGGATTACTGGGAAAGGGTGACTTTTTCGGCGTCGCCGAACAGGTCGCTGCCGGCCACGACGATGCGATCGCCCGGCTTGGCGCCGTCGAGGATCTCGACCGCGGAAATGCTGGTGGCCCCGACGCGCAACGGGCGCTTGGTCGCGCTGCTGCCGTCTACGAAGTAGGCGTAGCGCCCGCCACCGCTGTCGACGAATGGGCCGCGCTCGACCATCAGCACGTTAGGACGTTCCTCGATCAGCACGCGCGCGGTGACGCGCTGGTTCTGCCGCAGGCCCGGCGGTTGCCTGCCGTTGGCGAACCGCACGCGCGCGAGCACCTGCCGGTTCACGACTTCGGGCGAGATCGAGGAAATGGTCGCGTTCGACGTCGTCGCGCCCACCTGCACCTGCGCCGTCATGCCGAGTCCGAGGTCCTCCGCATACGTCTCGGGGACTTCGAGTTCCACTTCGAGCCGCGACAGGTCGACGACGGTGAGCAGCGCCGCATTCGCGGGCACCACGGCGCGGTCGGCCACGAGCGTGGTGCCGATGACCCCGTCGATCGGGGCGCGCACGTTCAACTCGTCCACGCGACGCACCGCCTCGGCCACGACCAGCCGCTGCCGTTGCGCTTCCTCCGCGCTGGTCTGCACGCTGAAGCCGGCGCTGGTGCCGGTCAGGCGCGCGGCCTGGATGGCATTGCGCGAACGGATCTGCGAGGTCTTCAGCGCATCCTGCGCGCGCAGGTAGTCGATCTCGGCGAGGGCGCCGCCCTTGAAGCCGCGTTCGATGCGCTGCAGGTCGCGCTCGGCCGACTGCAGCGCGATCTGCGCCTCGTCGGCTTCCTTGCGCGCGTCGAGCCGCGAGCGCGAGGCCGCGATGCGTGCCGTGCCGGTCTGCGATTCGAGCTGCTGCAGCGTCGAACGCTCCCGCGCCAGTTCGCTTTCCAGTTCCGGTGAAACCAGCCGCGCGAGGATGTCGCCCTTCTTGACCGTGTCGCCGGCGTGCTTCTCGAACACGACGGTCGAGGCGACGGGCGCATACAGCGTGGGGCTCACCGCGGCCACGACGCGCCCGTTGACCGAGGCGTCGCGCACGAACATGCCGCGCGTCACTGTCGCGATCCGCAGCCGCTGCGCATCGACCGAACGCGAGCCGGCGAAGCGCGCCGCGACACCGAACGCCAGCACCAGCGCGACCGCCGCCACGCCCCCGATGGCCAGCAGGCGCCGCCGGCCGCGGCCCGGCGGAGCGGTGGAAACGTGGACGTCGTGCTCGGAGGTATCGCGGATGGCCATGGAGACTCTGCGGAGATGAACCGTTGCAGTGGCTGTACGCAGGCAACGTGCCAACCGTAAGCCATTGATCCGCAAGGGGCGCGGCGGGGCGGACAGCGTCCGCGGACAGCCGTCGTGTCCGCTGTCCGGACAGCCCGGCCGCTACACTGGGCGCCTTAGCGAAGGAGCAGTCCATGTGCGGCATCGTCGGCGCGATCGCGGATCGCGATGTGGTTCCCGTCCTGATCGACGGCCTCAAGCGGCTCGAATACCGGGGCTACGACTCGGCCGGCATCGCCGTGATCGACGGCGACGACGTGCGTCGCGTGCGCCGCACCGGTCGCGTCGTGGAGATGGAAGCCGCGGCGCGGCAGGAAGGTTTCCACGCGCACCTCGGCATCGGCCACACGCGCTGGGCGACGCACGGCGGCGTCACCGAGAGCAATGCGCACCCGCACATCAGCCACGGCGTGGCGCTCGTGCACAACGGCATCATCGAGAATCACGAGCAGCAGCGCGAGAAGCTGCGCGCGATGGGCTACGTGTTCGAGTCGCAGACCGACACCGAGGTCATCGCGCACCTGATCCATTCGTTCCTCGCCCAGGGCGCCGACCTGCTCGCCGCCGTGCAACAGGCGGTGGGTGAACTGCACGGCGCGTTCGCACTGGCGGTGGTCAGCCGCAAGGAGCCCGACCGCATGGTCGCGGCGCGCATGGGGTGCCCGTTGTTGATCGGCCTGGGCGAGGGCGAGAACTTCATCGCCAGCGACGTGTCCGCGATCATCCAGGCCACCCGCCGCGTGATCTTCCTCGAGGAAGGCGACACCGCCGACGTGACGCGCGCGAGCGTGCAGGTGTTCGACGCCAGCGGTGCCCCGATCGACCGCGGCGTGCATGTCTCCGACGTGTCGCTGGCATCGCTCGAACTGGGCCCGTACCGGCACTTCATGCAGAAGGAGATCCACGAGCAGCCGCGCGCGGTGGCCGACACGATCGAAGCGCTGATCGACGCCGGCGCGTTCGTCGCGGAGCTGTTCGGTGACGATGCGGCCGAGGTGCTGCGCGATGTCGAGGGCGTGCAGATCCTCGCCTGCGGCACCAGCTACTACGCGGGCCTGACGGCGCGCTACTGGATCGAATCGATCGCGAAGCTGCCGTGCACCGTCGAGATCGCCAGCGAATACCGCTATCGCGAAGCCTTCGCCAACCCGAAGAACCTCATCGTCACCATTTCGCAGTCGGGCGAGACGCTCGACACGATGGAGGCGCTCAAGTACGCGAAGTCGCTCGGTCACACGAAGACGCTGTCGATCTGCAACGTGCCGGAGAGTGCGATCCCACGCGCGAGCAGGCTGGTCTATTACACGCGCGCCGGTGCGGAGATCGGCGTGGCATCGACCAAGGCGTTCACCACGCAACTCGTCGCTCTGTTCACGCTGACCTGCACGCTCGCGCGGCTGCAGGGGCGCCTCGATGAAACGCAGGAGGCTGCGCACATCGATGCCCTGCGTCAGTTGCCGGGCAGCATCCAGCACGCGCTGAACCTCGAGCCGCAGGTCGCGGTGTGGAGCGACCGTTTCGCGCCGAAGCAGCACGCGCTGTTCCTCGGCCGCGGCGTGCACTACCCGATCGCGCTGGAAGGCGCGCTCAAGCTCAAGGAAATCTCCTACATCCACGCCGAGGCGTATCCCGCCGGCGAACTGAAGCACGGGCCGCTCGCGCTGGTCGACGAATCGATGCCTGTCGTCGTCATCGCCCCGAACGACGCGCTGCTGGAGAAGGTGAAGTCCAACATCCAGGAAGTGCGCGCGCGCGGCGGCGAGATGTTCGTCTTCACCGACGCCGACAGCCACTTCGGTGAGTCCGAGCAGGTGCACGTGATCCGCACGCCGCGCCATGTCGGCGTGCTGTCGCCGGTGGTGCATGCGATCCCGGTGCAGTTGCTGGCCTACCACGCGGCGCTCGCACGCGGCACCGACGTCGACAAGCCGCGCAACCTGGCGAAATCCGTCACGGTGGAATGACCTTCGGCGGATCGCGGCTACCCGCTATCCGTGCGACGCTCCGGCGAACCACACCGGAGCATGGCCATGGCCGCAGGCGTCGCAGCAGCAGTCGGACGGGAACGCAGGCGCGTGGTCGAAGCCCTGCGTGCGGCGGGAGCGACCTCGGCACAGCAGGCGGTATCCGCGGACCGCGTCGGGCATGTGCGCTTCCACGTGATCGCACGCCTCGAAGCGCGCGGCGTGATCCACCGCACCGACGACGGCCGCGTCTGGCTCGACGAAGCCGCATGGGAGGTCTTCAACGCGCGCCTGCACCGCATCGCTTTGGTGATGGTCGGCGTCGCGCTGGTCGCGATCCTCGTCGCCGCCGGGATGTCGCTGCGCTAGGGCTTGACTCTGACGCGACGTCAGCCCCGAAGCTGCGCTGGACGGATGGAGCGATGCAAATGCGCCGCACGGTGAAGCAACTGGCGAAAACCTCGGGGGTCAGCGTACGAACGCTGCACCACTACCACGCGATCGGGCTGCTGGTGCCGGCGGAAGTGGGCAGCAACGGCTACCGCTACTACGGCCGCGCGCAGCTGCTGCGCCTGCAGCAGATCCTGTTCTTCCGCGAGCTCGGCTTCGAACTCGCGCGGATCGCAACGGTCCTCGATGCGCCCGGTTTCGAACTCAAGGCCGCCCTGCTCGAACACCGTTCGCATTTCGAGGAACGGCTCGGCCAACTGCATCGCCTCATCCGCACCATCGACCAAACGGTCGCAACCCTGGACGAGGACAACGCAATGAACGACCACTCACTTTTCGACGGCTTCGACGCGGCAAGGCAAGCCACCTACGAGGCCGAAGTGAAGCGGCGCTACGGCGCGCACGGCGAGCGCGGCATCGAGCACGCGCGTCGCAGCATGTCGACGTGGACCGCGGACGACCGCACCGCATTCATCGACGAACTCCGCAGCATCGAGGCCGGGCTCGCGCAGGCGATGGCCGATGGCGAGCCCAACGATTCGCCGCAGGTGCACGCGCTGCTCGATCGCCATCGCGCCTGGGTCGGGCGCAGCTGGCCGAAGCCGCCGGACGCAGCGGCATATGCAGGCCTGGCGGACATGTATGTCTCGCATCCGGACTTCGTCGCGCGCTATGAAGCGATCGGCGCCGGTTTCGCGGACTGGCTGGCGTCGGCGATGCGGGACTACGCGAGCTCCCGGCTGGGCTGAAGATGATTGCGACGCGGGAGCCACGCCGTACGGGTACGCGGCGGCGTGGTTCGCCGCCCCGCAACGCGTGGCTCCCGACGTTGCCGCGCGCGGACGGGCGCAGAGGGCGGGTAATTTTCTCGATACTGTTTCAGCAGACACGGCGGCACGGCGCAGGCTGCTCAACGAAACGACGCGATCGGTTAGTCGGCGCTTGAAGGCGGGTGCAGCGCGCCGTGGAAGCGCGGATCGAGCGAGTCGCGCACGTCGCGTTCGACGACCGCAAGCACTCGCTCAAGGCCATCGGGGGTGCCGAGCAGCCGGCGCGGCGTGTCGCCCAGTTCGGGCAGCGCGGTATCGAGGAAGCGCTGCACGCGTTCGGCGGACCCGAAGACGTCGCCGAGTGCGCGATGCAGCCGCACCAGCCGTAGCGCACGCAACCCCTGCATGGACTCGGGGTCGAGCATGGAGCGGTGGCCCAGCAGCTGGTCGACGACGCCGGCATCGGTTGCCAGGATGAACTGCAACAGCTGGCCGTCGAGATCGAGGGTCCGGCTGGCACGCAGCGTGCTGTGCGTCAGCTCGTGCGCAGAGGCGCGGCCGTCGAGCACGTGCATTTCGGAACGGTCCCCCATGGGCAAAGCGTGCGAGCGGCGAAATGAGGACGGCGTGTAGACGGGATGTCACCCGTCCCGCCGCCGGAGGGTGCCGGTGGGCGTGTCCGACCTGTGCGAATCGGTTGCGCGATCGGCCGGCGAACTGCAACCTTGCGTCGCGCCCGGCCCCGGCGTGTAGGCGCCCAGGCAACGCGCGGCGACCAACGCGGTCGCGACACCGCACCCTCTAACGTGGCTCTTTTTGCGGAGTACCGACCATGAGCCCGACCTTCCCCCACCGCCGGCTCGGCCAGGGCCTGAGCGTTTCCGCGATCGGCCTGGGCTGCATGGGCATGTCGGATTTCTACGGGCCGAGCGAGGAAGCCACCAACATCGCCGTTCTCGACCATGCATTGGATCGCGGCATCGATTTCCTCGACACCGCCGACATGTACGGCGTCGGAGAGAACGAGCGGCTGCTTTCGAACGTGCTCAAGCGTCGTCGCGCCGACGTCGTGCTGGCGACCAAGTTCGGCAACGTGCGCGCGCCGGATGGCCGCATGCTGCGAATCGATGGCTCGCCCGCATACGTGGCCGAAGCCTGCGATGCGAGCCTGGCGCGGCTGGGTATCGACACGATCGATCTCTACTACCAGCACCGCGTCGACCCGACCGTGCCGATCGAGGACACCGTTGACGCGATGGCGCGGCTGGTCGAGGCCGGCAAGGTGCGTCACATCGGCCTGTCCGAGGCGTCGGCGACCACCATCCGTCGCGCGCATGCGGTGCATCCGATCACTGCGGTGCAGAGCGAGTACTCGTTGTGGTCGCGCGATATCGAGACCGACGTGCTGCCCACCTGCCGCGAACTCGGCATCGGATTCGTGGCCTACAGCCCGCTCGGGCGCGGCTTCCTCACCGGCGCGCTGCCGGCGGCGCAGGCGCTGGCGGCGGACGACGCGCGCCGCAAGCATCCGCGCTTCCAGGAAGAGAATGCGGCGCGCAACCAGTCGTTGGTCGAGGCGGTGAAGGATCTCGCGCAGGCGCGCGGCTGCACGCCGGCACAACTGGCGCTGGCCTGGCTGCTCGCGCAGGGCGAGGACATCGTGCCGATTCCCGGCACGCGCAAGGTCGAGCGGCTCGACGAGAACGCGCAGTCGGCATTCATCACGCTGGATACGAACGAGCTTGCGCGCATCGACGCCGTGCTGGACGCAAACCCGGTGGCCGGCACGCGGTATCCGGCGGACGGGATGGCCAAGGTAAACGTCTAGCGATCGCGGCCCCGCGAGAGGCCTAGAATCCGCGCCGGGGACACGGAGCGGCACGATGGCGGGGGCGCTGAGGATCGCGGTGATCGGGTACGGCACCGGCGGCCAGGCGGCCGCGGTGCTGTTGTCGCGCGACGGCCACCGTGTCGAGGTATTCGAACGCGCGCCGGCGCCAGGGCCGGTGGGCGCGGGCTTCCTGCTTCAACCGGTCGGCCAGTCGGTGTTGTGGGAACTCGGCCTGCTGGCGCAGGCGCTGCACCACGGGCGCCGGATTGCGTCGTTGTACGGGGAGACACCCGCGGGCCGTCCGGTGATGGACATGCGTTATGCGGACCTCGACGCGCGCCTGTTCGGGCTCGGCCTGCAGCGCGGCGCATTGTTCGAACTTCTCGACGCGGCCTGGACGACGCATCGCTGCCTGCACGCGGGCGTCGACATCGTGGACCTCGACCCGGCGAGCGGGACGCTCACGGCAGCCGACGGGCGTCGCTTCGCGGGGTTCGACCTGGTCATCGTTGCAGACGGCGCGGCCTCGCGTATGCGAACGCGCGTTGCGAAGGCGACGCTCGATCGCCCGTATCCGTGGGGCGCGCAATGGTGCCTTGCGCCAGCGCGCGGCTGGGCGCACGCGGACGTTCTCCACCAGCGGTATGTGGGTGCACGACGGATGGTGGGGGTGCTTCCGGTCGGAACGCGTCCGGGCGATGCCGTGGCGAAGCTCAGTTTCTTCTGGAGCCTGCCTGCCGCCGCGCTGGATCGCACCGATGTACCGAGCCGCGAGTGGCGCGAAGACGTCGCGCGCGTGTGGCCGGAGGCGTTGGAGACGCTGGCGGATATCGACGCGCCGGCGGCACTCGCCGGCGCGCGCTATCGGGACACCGTGCACCGTGAGTGGCACGCCGGCCGCGCCGTGCTGCTGGGCGATGCGGCGCACGCGATGAGCCCGCAGCTGGGCCAGGGCGTGAACATGGCGCTGCTGGATGCTCTGGTGCTGCGCGATGCCCTGCGCAAGCGTGAATCGATCGAATCATCGCTGTCGCACTATGCAGCGCAGCGCCGCGCGCATCTTCGCGCATACCACTTCTGGAGCCGCGCGCTGACGCCGCTGTTCCAGTCGGAACGCGACGGTTGGGCGCGCGTGCGCGATCTCACCTTCCATCCGCTGTCTCGGCTGCCCGTCGCACGCGGCCAGATGCTGCGCGTGCTCAGCGGCACGCGCCGCGGCTGGTGGTCGACGATGCGGCTGGAACCGGGCTTTCTGGAAGCGCTCGAACGGTCGGCGCCGGATTCGCAAGCGCACGCCGTGGCGGCTGGCTGAGCGGCGTAGTCCCGGCGTAGTCGCCGCCTCAATGGAAATCGCGCGAACTCGTGGCCAGCGGCCCGAGCAGCGCATCGAGGTTCTCCAGCCGTTTGGCGATGACGTGCTGCACGCCATCCTGCGATTCGACGTGGCCGTGGATCACCAGCAGTCGCGACTCCAGCAAGGCGCGGCGGTACTGCTCAGCCACCTGCCGCCAGACCACGGCGTTCACCAGCCCGTCCTCGTCCTCGAGCGTCAGGAACGTCACGCCGCTCGCGGTCTGCGGGCGCTGGCGCAACGTGACGAGGCCGGCGAAGGCGACGCGTCGGCCGTTCGGCAAGGCCTTCAGGTCACGCGACCGCACGCAACGGCGCTTGCCCAATGCGCTGCGCAACAGCGAAAGCGGATGTCGCCCGAGCGTCAGGCCGAGCGTGTCGTAGTCGGTGCGCACGTCGTCCTCGACACTCGGCAGCGGCAGCGCGACCGGCGCTTCCGGCGTTTCGGCCTCGAACAGCGGGCGCTGCGCCTCCACGCCGGCGACGGCCCAGCGCGCCTTGTGGCGATGGCCGAGCAGGCTCTTGAGTGCACCCGCATCGGCGAGCAGGCCGCGTTCGCGGCGGTCGAGGTCGGCGCGCAGGCAGAGATCGGTGGCGTCGGTGAACATGTCCAGTGCGCGCGCGGCCTCGATGCGGCGCGCACACGTTTCCGACAATCCATCAATCTGACGCAGGCCGAGCCGCAGCGCGGGTTGTTTCGAAAGGTCGGCCGGCTCGCCGCGGAACTCGAGCGAGCAATCCCAGTCGCTGTAGCGGATGTCGACCGGCCGCACCTCGATGCCGTGACGGCGCGCGTCCTGCACGATCTGGCTCGGCGAGTAGAAGCCCATCGGCTGCGAATTGAGCAGCGCGGCGGCGAACGCGGCGGGCTCGTGGCACTTGAGCCAGCAGCTCATGTAAGTGATCAGCGCGAAGCTCGCCGCATGCGACTCGGGAAAACCGTAGCTGCCGAAGCCCTTGATCTGCTCGAACACGCGCTCGGCGAAGTCGGCGGCGTAGCCGTTCTTCAGCATGCCCTCGACGATGCGCTGGCGATGGTGTTCCATGCCGCCGTGGCGCTTCCACGCGGCCATCGAGCGGCGCAGCTGGTCGGCCTCGCCCGGCGTGTAATTGGCGGCGACGATCGCGAGCTGCATCACCTGCTCCTGGAACAGCGGCACGCCGAGCGTGCGCTCGAACACCGCGCGCAGCGCTTCGGACGGATACGTCACCGCCTCCTCCGAATTCCGCCGGCGCAGGTAGGGATGCACCATGTCGCCCTGGATCGGGCCGGGCCGCACGATCGCGACCTGGATCACCAGGTCGTAAAAGGTTTTCGGCTTCAGCCGCGGCAGCATCGCCATCTGCGCGCGCGATTCGATCTGGAACACGCCGAGCGTGTCGGCAGGCTGGATCATCGCGTAGGTCTTCGGGCATTCGGGCGGGATGTCGGCCACCGTCATGTCGCGCCGTCCCGACTTGCGCAGCAGCTCCACCGTCTTGCGCACGCAGGTGAGCATGCCGAGCGCGAGGCAGTCGACCTTCAGAAGGCCCATCTCGTCGAGGTCGTCCTTGTCCCACTGGATGATCGTGCGGTTGTCCATCGCCGCGTTCTCGACCGGCACCAGCGTGGACAGCGCGCGCTCGGAGATCACGAAGCCGCCCGGATGCTGCGAGAGATGCCGCGGCATGCCCATCAACTGCCCGGTGAGCACGATCACGCGCTGCATCACCGGCGAATCCGGGTCGAAGCCGCGCTCGCGCAGGTATTCGGGCATCGGTGCGGACGCCGTCCAGCGATCCATCGTGCGTGCAAGCTCGTCGATCTGGTCGGCCGGCAGCCCGAGCGCCTTGGCGACGTCGCGCACCGCGCTGCGGCCGCGGTACTGGATGGCCACTGCGGTGAGCGCGGCACGGTCGCGGCCGTACTTGTCGAAGATGTACTGCAGCACTTCCTCGCGGCGTTCGTGCTCGAAGTCGACATCGATGTCCGGCGGCTCGTTGCGTTCGCGCGAGACAAAGCGCTCGAACAGCATCTGGATCTGCCCGGGTCGCAGCTCGGTGATGCCGAGCACGTAGCAGACCGCCGAGTTCGCCGCCGAGCCGCGCCCCTGGCAGAGGATGTCCTGCGAGCGCGCGAAGCGGACGATGTCGTGCACGGTGAGGAAGTAGGACTCGTAACCGAGCTCGCCGATGATGGCGAGTTCCTTCTCGATCAGCTCGCGGGTGGCGCGCGCGTTTTCGGGCGTGTCGTACGGATTGGGACGCGTGGTTTCGTTGCAGGACGGCGCGGCACCCGCTTCACATGGAACCTGCGTGCCGCCCGCCGCGGTGTCGATGCGGTAGGCGGGTTGCCCTTCGCGTACGGCCATCGACCCGGGCTTCGACGTCGCTACGCGTGAATGCATGCTCCGCCCCAGTGCGGACCGCATCGCTTCGTCGTCGTTGGCCGCCGGGTGCGCGTCGAGGCGGATGACCTCCGGCACGGCGACATAGGCACCGCGAAGCGCGGCATCGCAGGTGCCCGACGCAGCATCGGCAGCGGCCGCCGTCGACAGCGTGCAAGGCGGCATGGATGCATGCGCCGCACTGCACGGAAACCGCCAGCGCAGCCCGTCCTCCACCAGCGCGCGCAACCGTGTCGCGGGCGTCTCGCCGTCGGGCACCAGTTCGCGTGGGTACTGGTAGTCGAGCTTATCGAGGCTGAAACGGCAGCGGTCGGCAATGCGCACCGACTCCTCCATCAACGCCGCCGGATACAGCGAGGCCAGCGCCTGCCGCGTGCGCAGGTGGTGCTCGCCGTTGGGAAACAACGCGTAGCCGGCCTCGCCGAGCGGCGTGCGCAGGCGGATCGCGGTCATCGTGTCCTGCAGGGCGCGACGCTTGCGCGCGTGCATGTGTACGTCGCCGGCCGCCACGGCCTGCATGCCGAGCCGGCTGGTGGTCACCAGCAACTGCTGCAGGCGCGCGGTGTCGTCGGGCCCGCGGTGCAGCTCGACGGCGAGCCACGTGCGCTGCGGGAAGCGTGCCTGCAGCCAACGTGCCTGCGCTTCGTCGGGCGTGGCGTCGGGCAGCCACAGCGCGAGCAGGCCGTCGAGCGGTCGGTCGAAGTCCTCCGGCAGCGCGCGGTACGTGCCCTTCTTCGCGCGACGCCGCGCTTGCGTGATCAGCCCGCACAGCACTTCGTAGCCCGAGGCGTCCTCCACCAGCAGCACGCAGCGCAGACCGTTGTCCAGCCGGAATTCGCTGCCGACGATCAGCGGCAATTCGAATTCCTTCGCCGCCTGGTACGCGCGCACGATGCCGGCGAGCGAGCATTCGTCGGTGATCGCGAGCGCGCGATAGCCCTGCTGGCGCGCGCGTGCGAACAGTTCCTTCGCCGTCGATGCGCCGCGCTGGAAACTGAAGCACGACAGGCAGTGCAGCTCGGCGTAGGCGGGCATGCGGTTCATGGCACGCGCCTCACCCGAACCACCCGTGCACCATCATCCGGTCCGGCATCGGCGGCGACGGCAGGTCGTCGTCGACCAGGCAGAACGCCCAGATGCGCTGCCCGCGCGCGGTTTCGACGAGGTAGTAGTCGCGACGCATGTCGTCGTCATCCCACCAGCCGCTCTCGATGCGTTCGGGGCCGGCGAGGATGCGCACGCAGCGGTCCTGCAGCGGGATCGGGCGCGGCAGCAGCCAACCGGGGCGCGGCACCGTCGGTACGCGCGGCGGCGCGGTGGCGACGGCACCACCGATCGCATGCTCGGGGCGATGGTCGGCGCGCCAGCCGAGCCCGCCGACCGCGTCGTCGCCCAGGCGT
>NZ_VTRV01000043.1 GCF_008274655.1 Cognatilysobacter lacus
AGGCGTTCCCAGCGGCCGGTGGCGAGCCGGCGATACACCGCGCCGCGGGTGCCGACCCACAGGCCATCGTCGCGGACCAGCACTGCCTGTGCGGGCAGCGGCGAGCCGGCTACCGGCAGCAGGCGGTCATGCTCGACGCGGAACACCCCGGACGGGGTCGCGAGCCAGATGCGGCCCTGGCTGTCCTCGGTGATGTCCAGCACGTCGAGCGCCGGCGCGCCGGCGGGCGCGGGCACCGAGCTAAATTCGTGGCCGTCGAAAAACGCGAGCCCCTTGTACGTGCCGACCCAGAGGCGCCCGTCACGTGCGGACAGAAGGCTGCGGACCCAGGTGCCGGGCAGGCCGGGGGTGTTCTCGGGTGTGTAGGTGCGGAACCCAAGGCCATCGAAGCGCGCGAGGCCCGACTGCGTGCCGACCCAGATGTAGCCGGTGCGGTCCTGCGCGAGGCTGAGCACGCTGATCTGCGGCAGGCCCTGCTGGATCGACCAGCTGTCGCTGACGTAGTGCCGGAACGCCTTGTCGGGCTCGAGCGCACGGGCGCGAGGCGCGAGGACGAGCGCGAGCAGCAACATCAGCGCGGCTAGGGTGCGCATCGGACCGGCTCGCCTCCTGTCAGGACATGTCCCGCACTCTCGTTAACGGTATCGCAGCCGGCTGCCTGAACGGACCGCCGTCCCATTCCTCAGCATTCGATGACGTTGACCGCCAGCCCGCCGCGGCTGGTTTCCTTGTACTTGTCCTGCATGTCGCGGCCCGTATCGCGCATGGTACGGATGACCTTGTCGAGCGAGACCTTGTGCTTGCCGTCGCCGCGCATCGCCATGCGGCTGGCGTTGATCGCCTTCACGGCGCCCATCGCATTGCGCTCGATGCAGGGGATCTGCACAAGGCCGCCGATGGGATCGCACGTCAGGCCGAGGTTGTGCTCCATGCCGATCTCGGCGGCGTTTTCGATCTGGCTCGGTGTCGCGCCGAGCGCGGCGGTGAGGCCGGCGGCGGCCATCGAGCACGCGACGCCGACCTCGCCCTGGCAGCCGACCTCGGCCCCCGAGATCGACGCGTTCTCCTTGTAGAGGATCCCCACCGCCGCCGCCGTCAGCATGAAGGTACGCACGCCTTCGATGCTCGCGCCCGGGATGAAACGATCGTAGTAGTGCAGCACCGACGGAATGATGCCGGCCGCGCCATTGGTGGGCGCAGTGACGACGCGCCCACCTGCCGCGTTCTCCTCGTTCACCGCGAGCGCGTACAGGTTCACCCAGTCGAGGGTGGTGAGCGGATCGCGCATCGCCGCTTCCGGTTTCGCCGACAGCTCGGCGTGCAGCGCCGGCGCACGACGCGCCACGTGCAGGCCGCCCGGCAAGGTGCCCGAAGCGCGCATGCCGCGTTGCACGCAGTCCTGCATCGCGGCCCAGATCTCGTCGATGGCCGCTTCGATTTCAGCCGGCGTGCGCCAGACCTGCTCGTTGGCGAACATAAGCTGCGCGATCGACAGCCCGGTGCGCTCGCATTGCGCGAGCAGTTCGTCGCCCGATGAAAACGGATACGGCAGTTCGGTTTCGTCGGCGACGATGCGGTCCTCCGCAGCCTCGTCCTGGTTGACGACGAAGCCGCCGCCCACCGAGTAATAGTCGCGCGTGGCGATCACGTCGCCATGCGCATCGAACGCTGTAAAGCGCATGCCATTGGTGTGGAACGGCAGCTTCTGCCGCTTGTTCATGATGAGATCGTGCTTCTCGTCGAAGCCGATCTCGTGCGCGCCGTGCAGAAGCAGGCGCCGCGTCGCGCGAATGCGCTCCAGCGCCGGCGGAATGACGTCGGGGTCGATCGCGTTCGGCCAATGACCCTCGAGGCCCATCAGCACGGCCTTGTCGGTGCCGTGGCCGCGGCCGGTGAGTGCCAGCGAGCCGAACACTTCGGCGCGCACGCGGGTGGTGCGTTCGAGCTCGCCGTTCTGCACGAGCCAACGCTCGACGAAGCGCGCGGCAGCGCGCATCGGCCCCACGGTATGCGAGGAGCTCGGCCCGACGCCGATCTTGAACAGGTCGAAGGTGCTGACGGCCACCGCGGCTCCAGCGAATCGCATGGGAGGGAGGCGGCTATTCTACGGCCGTACCGTCCCCTCCCGTTCCGTACTGCCCGGACCCCCATGACCCGGTTCATCCTGTTCCAGCGCGACGACTGCCACCTGTGCGACCTGGCACTCGGCGTGCTGGCAAGCGCCGGGTTTCCGGAATTCGAAAGCGCCTTCATCGACGGCGATGACGCGCTGGAGCAGATCTATGGCGCCCGGGTGCCCGTGCTCCGCGATGCGCAGCTCGACGTGGAGCTCGACTGGCCGTTCGATATCGCCTCGGTGCGCGCGCTCGCGGCGCACGGATAGGCTGCGAAAGTCCTCGCGCGGGCGCGACGACCCTTGGCCGGCGCTCCGTGACGCGTTGGACATCAACGGTCAGCGTCGCGCGTCGCGCCGCATCGATGCCCCGGCAGGCTTACTTCGCCGGAGCGAACACCACTCGGGTGTTCACTGCGACCTCGTTCGAAATGATGTCGGTATCCGCCCAATCGCCACTGCCGACGCCGAAATCGAGGCGCTTCACCGTCGCCTGTCCGAGCAGAACGGGCTTCACGCCCGGCGTCCACGTAAAGAGGAGCGTGACCGGGCGCGTGACGCCGCGCAGCGACAGTTGCCCGTCCGCGGCATAACGATTGCCGCCGAGCGCGCGGAATCTGGTCGCAACGTAACGTGCCTGCGGAAACCTCGCGACGTTGAAGAAGTCGCTGCCGCGCAGGTTGGTGTCGCGATCCCTGTCGCCGGTGGCGGCGCTGACGAGCGCGATGCCGACGTCGAGTTTCGAGGTCGCGAGCGCCTTCGGGTCGAAGCTCATGCGCGTGGCGAACGACGGGAACCCACCCGTGAATACCTCGCCCTGGTACTTGGCCGAGAAGCCGAGCGTGGACCCGGGCGCCTGGACGTAATTGGCGGCGGCGGCAGGCAACGCGACCAGCGCGAGCACGAGGGCGGGCAGACGGGTCATGGCATGGCTCCAGGCCGGTGGCGGCGTGCGGGCAGCATGCGATTGAGCGTGCCGTCCTGCAGGAAGACGTGGTGATAGAGCGCCGCCGCCACATGGCCGAGCACCAGCAGCGCGAGGAACCAGAAGCCGAATTCGTGCAGCTGCTTCGCGATGCCGTTGAGATGTTCGTTCTTCGCGGCGATCGACGGCAGGTTGATCAGCTTGAACCACTGCAGCGGATAGCCCGACGTCGAGTTGATCAGCCAGCCGGTCAAGGGCATCGCGATCATCATCGCGTACAGCGCGCCGTGCACGCCGCCGGCGGCGAGCCTAAGCGGGCGCGACAATCCCGGCACCGGCTCGGGAACGCTATGTGTCCACCGCCAGAGCAGGCGCAGCAGCACGAGCGCGAGCAGCGTGATGCCGAGCGACTTGTGCAGTGCATAGATGCGGATCTTCGACACCGGGCTGGTCAGCTCCGTCATGTAGAGCCCGATCGACCCGAGCGCCACGACCAGTGCCGCGCAGGTCCAGTGGAACAGCTGGCTGACCGCGCCCCAGCGTGGCGGCATCAAGGGCGTGGGCTGGTTCATCGGGTCGCGTCCTCGGTGGTCGGCGTGTCGGGTTTGGGCGCGCCGATGCCGCGGCTCGCTTCGAGTTCGATGCGGATCTCGACATCGCGGCCGATCACCGTCGGCCATTCGGTGATGCCGTAGTCGAAGCGATCGATATGCGCGACGGCCGAGAAGCCGGCGGTGCGGCGGAACGGTGGCATCGGGTGGCGGCGCAATGCATTGAGCGTGGCGTCCATGCACAACGGGCGGGTGACGCCGTGCAACGTCAGCTGCCCGCAGACCTGCGCGTGCGACGCGTCACGCGGCGTCACTTGGTCGGAGACGAAATGGACCTGCGGAAAGTCCTTGTCGCCAAGCACCTTGTGGACGGCGCGGTTCCACGCGGCGTCGCCGAAGTCGATGCGCGTGAGCGGTACGGTGACATCGACGTGGGCGTTGGCCCAGCCGTCATCGAATGAGACCTGCCCGCTGCTGCCGGAGGCACTGCCTAGAGCGTGCGAGAAGCCGGCGTGCTCGACGGCGACCACCAGCCGCGTGTGCACGGGATCGATGGCGAAGTCTTCCGCCGCCGCCAGGGCGGGGACCAGCAGCGCGGCGCTGAGCAGCAGGGTTTTCATCGTGGCTCCACGGGAGCGTTCGATTGTAGGCCCGCCGCCGCCGCGCGATGGCGGCAGCGGCGGGCGCCCGTTTGGCGGAGGTTGCCGCACGGCGTGTGATCGGGGAGCCTTGCGCCCGGGGATGGACCGGGGGTGCAGGATGCGCGGCGGAATCGTCAGCTGGATGGCGGCAGTACTGGTGGCGGCGCTATTGCCGACCGTGGCGTTCGCGGGGCTGCCCGAAACGCCGCGGCCACGGCAGTTCACCGTGGCCGACGGGCTGCCTTCGAACCGCATCAACGGCATCGCGCAGGACCGCGAGGGTTACCTGTGGATCGCCACCAGCGACGGGCTGGCGCGCTTCGACGGCGTCGGCTTCCGCGTCTGGCGCATCGAACAGGGCCTGCGCGACAACTACGTCTGGTCGGTGTATGTGGACGCGAGCGATCGCGTGTGGGTCGGCACCCGCAGCGCGGGCCTCGCCGTGCTGGATACCCAGCGCCGGCAGTTCGACTGGATCGACCGCGACACGCCGGGCGTCGCGGGCGTGGAGATCTGGTGCATCGCCGGCACGCGTGACGGCAGCATCTGGTTCGGCACCGCGGACGCCGGACTGCACCGCCTGCACAACGGCCGCGTCGAGCGCTTCGTGCCGGTGCCCGGCGATCCGCGAAGCCTGCCCGCGCCGAACGTGCGCAAGCTGGCGGTCGATAGTCGCGGCACACTTTGGGTAGGCACGGTGCAGGGCGTCGCGCGCTGGGACGGCACGGGCTTCGCGCGCGACGATGCGAGTCGCTTGCCGGCGCCGAGCATCAACGGCCTCTCCGCGGAGCCCGACGGCACGTTGTGGATCGGCACGCCGCAGGGACTCGTTGCGCGCCGGCCCGACGGCCGCATAACGGCGCCCGCGTGGACGTCGCCCGGCGGTGCGCTGCTGCAGATGCTGTTGCACGACCGCGCCGGCACGCACTGGTTCGATATCCCGCAGGGGCTGGGCGTGGAAGGCGACGGCCGCGTCGCCGTCGTGCCGCTGTACAGCGCGGCTGCGCAGGGGCTCGTGCGTCCGGCCTGGGTCGACGCGCGCGAGGATCGCGAAGGCGGGCTGTGGTTCGCCAGCAATACGAACGGCCTCTGGTACCTGCCGCCGCGATGGCGGCAGTTCTCGGTGCTTTCGCGGCGGCTCGGCGATCCCGCCACGCTCGCGAATGCCCAGGTGCGCGGCATCGCGCCCTCGTACGACGGGTCGACGTGGCTGGTCGGCAGCGGTGGCGTGCTCGACCGCGTGGATAGTGAAACCGGTGTTGTCCAGCACGTCTTCGCCGATGTCGCTCAGGGCGTGATCCTCGACGCGGTGCTCGAGACGCGCGATCGCATGGTGTGGGCCGGCTACCCGGACGGCCTCGCGCGCATCGACCCGGCCACGCACCGCATCGACCGCTGGCCTGCCGGCACGCACGACGGGGCGCTACCCGGCGAGCCCTCCTACATGCTGCAGGACGCCGGCGGCCGTATCTGGATCGGCGGCGAAGGCGGGGTGCAGGTGCGCCGGTCCGACGGCCGCGTCGTCGACGACATCGTGCCCGGTGACCGTCACGGTCTTCCGCGCGCCGCCACGATCACCGGCCTCGCCGCGTCGCCCGGAGGGGGTGCGTGGATCGCGACGACGTCCGGCCTGTTCGTTGCCGACGGGGATGCGTCGCGCCTGCGTCGCGTGGGCGGCGTGGACGACGCACCGGTACGCGGCATCGCGATGGAGCCTGCCGGGCACGTGTGGCTCGCCCGGTTCGGTGCCGTCGAGCGATACCGGATAGCCGACGGTGCACTCGTGCGCGAGCAGCGTCTGGATGACGCCACGGGCTTTCCGCGGCTCGCGCCGAGCGGTCTCAGCGTGGATGCCCGCGGCATCGTGTGGGCGACCAGCGTTCGCGGCCTGATCCGCGTCGACCCGTCGATGCGCCGCAGCCGCATCTACGGCGTGCGCGACGGACTGCCAAGCCAGGAGTTCCCGGGGCCGCCGGTTCCACGGCCGGGCGACGGCCGCATCCTCGCGGGCACGCCGGAAGGGCTGGTGATATTCGATCCCGCGGTGGTGCGGCCGTCCACGCGCATTCCGGCGCTGATGCTCGAATCCATGGACGTCAGCCGCGACGGCGCGCACGTCGCGCTCGATCCGGCGACGCAGCCGGTGCTCGAACACGACGATCGCGACCTGCGCATCCGTGCGCGGTTGATGTCGTTCAGCGATGCCGGCACCACGGCGTACCGGTTCCGGCTGTCCGGCGTCGACCGCGGCTGGGTCGACATCGGCGCAGACGGCGAACGCGTCTTCACGCAACTTCCGCCGGGTTCGTACCGCCTGCAGGTGATGGCGCGCAGCGCCGACCATGTCTGGACACCGCCGCGCGAGGTCGTGTTCCACGTGCGCGCCGCGTGGTGGCAGTCGTGGTGGGCGCGCGTCGCGTTCGCACTGCTGGTGCTGCTGTCGGCGGTGGCGCTTGCCCTGCAATACCGCGAGCGCCTGCATCGTCGCCACGCGCTGCAACGCATGCGTGACGAACGCCGGCTCGCCGAAGAAGCATCGACCGCCAAGACGCGCTTCCTCGCGACGTTCGGCCATGAAGTACGCACGCCGATGACCGGTGTGCTCGGCATGACCGAGCTGCTGCTCGACACGCCACTGGACGCCACGCAGCGCAGCTACGTCGGCGCGATCCGCACCGCCGGCGACCACCTGCTGCGGCTGCTCAACGATGCCCTCGATCTGGCTCGCATCGACTCCGGCCATCTCGAACTCGCCGAGGAACCGTTCGACCTGCGACGCATGCTCGACGACGTTGCCGCACTCGTGGCACCGCTGGTGCGGCACCGCGGCCTCGCCTTCGCGCTCGACGTCGCCGTCGACGTTCCGCGCGGCGTGATCGGCGATTGCAGTCGCATCCGCCAGATCCTGCTCAACCTGCTCGGCAACGCGGCAAAGTTCACCGAGCGTGGCTCGATCGCGCTGTGCGTCGAACGCAGCGCGACGGGCCTTCGGTTTCGGGTCGTGGACACGGGCCCCGGCCTGTCCGACGAGCAGAGCGCGAAGCTGTTCCGCCGCTTCCAGCAGGCCGACGGCGCGCGCACGGCGGCGCGCTACGGCGGCAGCGGACTTGGGTTGGCAATCAGCACGGAGCTCGCGCAGGCGATGGGCGGACGCATCGGGGTCGAGAGTGTGCCGGGACAGGGTTCGACCTTTGTCGTCGACCTGCCGTTGCGCGAGGTTTCGCTGCCCGATGCAGTGGCGCCGGGGCCCGTGCAGCCGGGCGCGCCGTCGCTGTCGTTGCTGCTGGTCGAGGACGATGCGACCGTGGCGCGGGTCGTGACCGGCCTGCTCGAAGCCCGCGGGCATCGCGTTCGCCACGGTGCGCTGGTGGAGGTGCGCACGGGGGCGTTCGATGCCGCGCTGCTGGATCTGGACCTGCCGGGCATCGACGGCTTCACTCTTGCAGGCCAGTTGCGCGCCCACGGGTTCACCGCGCCACTGATCGCCGTCACCGCACGCGCGGACGCCGGCTCGGAGCCGCGCGCGCGCGCCGCAGGCTTCGACGCCTTCATCCGCAAACCGGTGACCGGCGCGATTCTGGCCGACACGCTCGCGCGGATAACCGCGGTGGAGCCGGCCGCCTGACCCGCCATCGCCGCGCGGCAACGCGCGCGTTCGGCGCGCCTCGGTGTCGTCATCGCGCGCTGAGCGAGTGCACTGCTTCCACGAGCGCGCCGACGTGGTCCGGGCTCATGTCGGGCGACATGCCATGCCCGAGATTGAACACGTGACCCTCGCGCGAGCCGCCGTTGCCGTCGCGGTACGAATCGAGCGCACGGCCGGCTTCGCGCGCGATGGCCTGCGGCGTCGCGTAGAGCGTCACCGGATCCAGGTTCCCCTGCAGCGCGACGCGGCCGCCGGTGCGACGCGCGGCGTCGCCCAGGTCCACCGTCCAGTCGATACCGATGCCCTCTGCACCGCTGTGCGCGAGCTCTTCCAGATACGCGCCGTTGCCCTTGCCGAACAGGATCAACGGGGCGGCCTCGGCGCCTTCGCCGCGCGGCAGCTCCGCGGCGATGCGGGCGAGGTAGCGCAGCGAGAACTCGCGGTACATCGACGGCGACAGCACGCCGCCCCACGTGTCGAACACCTGCAAGGCCTGCGCGCCCGCGATCCGCTGCGCATCGAGGTAGGCGATCACCGCATCGGTGGTGACATCGAGCAACCGGTGCATCGCCTGCGGGTCGTTCAACGCGAGCGCTTTCACTCGCGCGAAATCCTTGCTGCCGCCGCCTTCGACCATGTAGCACGCCAGCGTCCACGGGCTGCCGGAAAATCCGATCAGCGGAACGCGGCCGCCGAGTTCGCGACGGATCAGCGAGACCGCGTCGGTGACGTAGCGCAGCTCGCTGCCGACGTCCGGTGCTGCAAGCCTGGCGATGTCGGCGGCGGTGCGCACCGGACGTTCGAACTTCGGGCCTTCGCCTTCGACGAAGTACAGCCCCAGGCCCATCGCATCGGGCACCGTGAGGATGTCGGAGAACAGGATCGCGGCGTCAAGCGGAAAACGCTCGAGCGGCTGCAGCGTGACCTCGCAGGCGAGCTGCGGGTTCTTCGCCATCGCGAGGAAGCTGCCGGCGCGCGCGCGGGTGGCGCGGTACTCGGGCAGGTAACGGCCGGCCTGGCGCATCAGCCAGATCGGCGTGCGGTCGACGGGCTCGCGACGGAGCGCGCGGAGGAAGCGATCGTTCTGTAGCGGGGCGTAGGTCATGTCGACGTCGCTTCGGTCAGGTCGGAAAGGCTTGGGTGGCGATGGGACATGAATCGCCACGACGGATTCTTGATTCGCGCCACCGTAGGCAGCGGCCGACGAGCGCGTGATCGCGCCGCGCGAGGTCGCAGCCGATCGGCATCAACGCGGGGTCGCCCCTTCGGCGAACATCAGCTGGAAGCCGCGCTTGATCTGCTGGTCGCGGGCGCTTTCAAGCGCGAGCACCGCGGCCTGCTGGTCCAGGAACTGTTCGCGCCGTACCGTACTCTTGCCGCCGATCTGACCGGTCTCGCGCAACAGCGTCCAGCCGCCCAGCAGGTCGGGCTGGAGCATCAGCTGGACGAAGCGGGGCGCTTCGCGCCCTTCGGGCCGTTGTTGCAGTAACAGTCGCATCGGCGCGATTGTAGCCGCTGCGTTGCGCGGACCGCGTCGCCGGCCCCGGTCAGCCGGCGAGCACGGCCATCACCGCGGACTCCGGAACGTCCCGCACGATCACGCCGCGGCCCGCGCCATCCCACAGGACGAAGCGCAATCCGGCGGCATCGGCCTTTTTGTCCAGGCGCATTCGGGCGAGCAATGCCGACGGGTCGAGCCCCGCAGGCACGCGGGTCGGCAAGCCGAATCGCTGGAGCAGCGCGAGCAGCCGGTCGGCGTCCGCCTGCGCAGCGCGCCCCAATGCGGTCGACAGCCGCGCGGCCAGCACCATGCCGACGGCTACGGCCTCGCCGTGCACGAGCCCGCCCGTGGCGCCGGTGTAGCCCTGCTCGGTCTCGATCGCGTGCCCGAAGGTGTGGCCGAAATTGAGCAGCGCGCGGTCACCGCGTTCGAACGGATCGCGAGCGACCACGTCCGCCTTGTACCGGCACGACCGCAGCACCGCTTCGGCCGTGGCCTCCGGATCGCCGGCCAGCAGCGCTTCTGCGCGGTCGTCGAGCCAGTCGAGGAACGTGGCATCGAAGATCGCGCCGTACTTCACGACTTCCGCCAGCCCGGCGCGCAGCTCGCGCGCGGGCAGTGTGGACAACGCCGCGGTGTCGGCGATCACCGCGGCCGGCGGATGGAACGCGCCGACGAGATTCTTGCCCGCGGGCAGGTCGACGCCGGTCTTGCCGCCTACGGACGAGTCCACCATCGCCAGCAGCGTGGTCGGCACCTGCACGACATCGATCCCGCGCATCCATGTCGCGGCGGCGAAACCCGCGAGGTCGCCCACCACGCCGCCGCCGAGCGCGACGACCGTCGCGTCGCGCGTGGCGCCAAGCTTCGCCAGCGCGGCGACCGCTTCCTGCCAGCGTCCGAGGGTCTTCTCCGCCTCGCCGGGCGGCATGCAGTGCACGGCGATTACGAGGTCGGGACGCAACCTGCGCAGGCTGGCCTCCAGCACAGGCAATTGGATGCGCGCCACGTTCGCGTCGGTCGCGATCAAGACATGCCGGCCGCGGATCGCCTCGGCAAGTTGGCGCCCGTCGGCCAGCAGCCCGGCGCCGACGTGGATCGCATACGCGCCGCGCGGGCTTTCGACGTCAAGGCGGCGCGGTTCACGCGCGACGATGTCGACAAGGCCCAACGCCGATTCGACGGCGCCGTGCACGGACGCCGCGTCGCGGCCGTTGGTATCGATGCGGATGTCGGCCACCTGGGCGTACAACGCCGTGCGGACGGCTGACATGGCCTCCAGTACTTCGGCGCGATCCGGTCGCGCGAGCAGCGGTCGATCGGATGTGCCGGCAAGACGCGCGAGTTGCTCGCTGACATCGGCGTGCAGGTGAACCACGTGCGCCCGATCGCGCATGCCCCGACGGTTGCGCGCATCCAGCACCGCGCCCGCGCCGGTCGCGATTACCGGGGCTCCGCTCGCCAACGCTTCGTCGAGCAACGTGGATTCCAGCGCGCGGAATGCGGGTTCGCCGTCGTCGGCGAAAATGCGCGAGACCGTCCGTCCGCAGCGCGCTTCGATCAAGGCGTCGAGATCGACGAAGTCGCGGCCGTGGCGGGCGGCGAGCAGCGCGCCCACCGTCGTCTTGCCGGCGCCGGTCGGGCCTACGAGCACCCAGGGCCGCGGCGGCTTCATGCCCCGGCGCCTCGCGCGCATGACGGCCGCATCGCGCGGTCTGTGTCGGCAACTGGATCGGAAGCGTCGCGCATGGGCGTCGGAACGGTATGTCGGGCGTGCAGGGGGCAGGGCATCGCATCACAATACCGCGATGGACACCCACCCCCTGCTCGACGAAGCCCTCGCCACGTTCGACCGCCTGTTCGCGAAGGCCGCCGATGCGGGCGAGCCCGATCCGACCGCGATGTCGGTTGCCACCGCGACGCTCGATGCGCTGCCGTCGTTGCGCATGGTGCTGCTCAAGGCCCACGACGCGCGCGGCTTCGTCTTCTACACCCATCTCGACGGCCGCAAGGGGCGCGAACTGCAGGCGAACCCGCAGGCCGCGCTGCTGTTCCACTGGCCGCGCATCGGCAACGGGGTGCAGGTGCGCGTCGAGGGCCAGGTGGTGCAGGTGCCGGACGAGGAAGCCGATGCCTATTTCACGACACGGCCTCGCGTGAGCCAGCTCGGCGCATGGGCGTCGAAACAGTCCGAGACGCTGGAGTCCGCCGACGCGTTCGAGACGCGGCTGACGCAGGTCGAGCGCGAATTCGACGGGCGCGACGTCCCGCGGCCTGCGCGATGGACGGGTTTCCGCGTGCGCCCGCGCCGCATCGAGTTCTGGTACGGCGCTCAGTTCCGCCTGCACGAGCGCCACGTCTACGAGCGCGACGCGACCGGCGACTGGAGCACGCGGATGCTCTATCCGTGACGCGACCGCTGGGCCCGCAGCGCATCGTCTGCCTGACCGAGGAGCCGACCGAAACCCTGTATGCGCTGGGCGAGGAGGCACGGATCGTCGGGATCAGCGGCTTCACCGTTCGGCCGGCGAGGGCGCGCAGGGAAAAGCCCAAGATCAGCGCGTTCACCAGCGCCAAGATCGAGGAGATCGTCAGGCTCGCGCCCGACATGGCGATCGGCTTCTCGGACATCCAGGCCGACATCGCCTCGGAGCTGATCCGGCGCGGCGTCGAGGTGTGGATCAGCAATCACCGCAGCGTGGATGGCATCCTCGACTACATCCGCAGGCTCGGCGCGCTCGTCGGCGTGCCGGCGCGTGCGGACGCCTATGCCGACGCACTCGCACGCGACCTCGACGTGATCCGCGCGGCAGGGCGCGCATTGCCGATGCGACCCAAGGTGTATTTCGAGGAGTGGGATTCGCCCATCATCAGCGGCATCCAATGGGTGTCCGAACTGGTCGAGATCGCCGGCGGCATCGACCTGTTGCCCGCGCGATCGCGCGAGCCGCTCGCGCGGCAGCGCATTGTCGCCGACGACCGCGAAATCATCGACGCGGCACCCGACGTCATCATCGGGTCGTGGTGCGGCAAGAAATTCCGGCCCGAGCGGGTCGCGGCGCGGCCCGGTTGGCAGGACGTGCCGGCCGTGCGCAACGGCGAGCTCCACGAGGTCAAGTCGCCGCTGATCCTGCAGCCTGGCCCCGCGGCGCTTACCGACGGGGTGCGCGAGCTGCAGCGCATCGTGCGGGCCTGGGCGGCCCGGCACGCCTGAGGCTCAGCGCGGGTAGAACTCGCGCGTGAACTGCATCGTCGACGTCGCCGACTCGTAGGCCAGAGCAACGTCGAACCGAAGCGAATCGGGCGGCGAGATGTCCACCGTTCCGACGTAATCGACCAGGCCATCGACCTTGACCTGGTGCAGGACGATCGGCTGCGCGCCGTGTCCCGACGCGTCCGCGACGGTTGCCTCGACCTTGAACGACGGCGGCAGGGCGGCGTCGCCATCGCGGCGTGCGCTCAAGAGCAGCATCGCGACGCGGTCGGATCGGTCGAGGCCGTACTGGCGCGCGGTGGCTGCGTCGAGCGTGGAGGTCTGCACGACGCTCGCATGCACCGCCACGTCGCCGACGCGCGCTTCGGCGGACTGCATGCCCGCGCTCGAGGCCGAGGACGCGGTCACCGGCGGCGCGGAGCCGCTGCAGGCGGCAAGCAGCGGAAGCAGGGAGAGCAACAGTGTTGGAATGCGCATGCCGGCCTCAGTCGTTGGCTGCGGAAATTTCGCGGCCGCGCTGGGCGGCG
Organism: Cognatilysobacter lacus; assembly: GCF_008274655.1. Taxonomy (GTDB): domain Bacteria; phylum Pseudomonadota; class Gammaproteobacteria; order Xanthomonadales; family Xanthomonadaceae; genus Cognatilysobacter; species Cognatilysobacter lacus. The sequence goes on from NZ_VTRV01000043.1 coordinate 13,119, forward strand.
CGTTCGATGGCGCGATCGACGACTGCTTCGAATCCGCCGGCCTGCAGCGTTTCGACCGCCGCCTGCGTGGTGCCGCCGGGCGACGTCACGCGCGCGCGCAATACCGATGCCGGCTCGCCGGTCTGCGCAAGCATCGCGGCGGCACCGACGAGCGTCTGCCGCACGAGTAGCGACGCGGTGTCGGTAGGCAGGCCCTGGCGCTCCGCGGCCGACTGCATCGCCTCGGCGAGGAGGAACACGTACGCCGGCCCGCTGCCGGAAACCGCGGTGACCGCGTCCATCAGCGATTCGTCGGCGATCCACGCGGTCGGGCCGCCGGCGCGAAGCAGGGCCACGGTCTCGTCGCGTCGTGCCTCTGACACTGCGCGCGTCGCGTACAGCCCGGTAACGCCCTGGCCGATGAGCGAGGGCGTGTTGGGCATCGCGCGCACGATCGCCCGGCCGCCGCCAAGCCAGCGGTCCAGTTGCGTGCTGGTGATTCCCGCCGCGATCGAGATCACCAACGGATCGCTGGACGCGGCGACGGCGAGTTCAGCGCATACCGCACGCATCACCTGCGGCTTGACCGCCAACACCCAGGACGCCGCGCCTGCTGCCGCATCAGCGGCGCGCGCGAACGTCTGCACGCCGAAGTCGTTCGACAGTGCTTCGCGAAGGGATTCCACCGGCTCGGCGACGCGTATCGACGCTGCGGGGCGGCCGTCGGCGACCAGGCCGCCGACCAGGCTCCGGGCCATGTTGCCGCCACCGATGAAGGCGATCACGGGCTGCGTGGGGTGCGTCATCGGCGGAGCCCTTGTTTCGGAGCCCGGAAGGATAGCGTGGGGAACTCGAGTTTCATCGTTGCCGAAGCTTGCGTCGCGCGCGCCACAGCAGGGTCAGGCTGGCCGCGCCGAGCACGAGCGCGAGCGACAGCAGCACATATGCACCCGACAGGAACTGCGCGCCCAGCCTGCAGGCGCTGTCCACTGCATCGAGGCTGCTTGCACCGCATCGCCGATAGCGCGACGCCGCCACCGCGACCGCGATGCCGAGCGTCAGCAAGCCGGCGACGCCGACCGCGATCGTGCTCCAGAACATCCGGAGCACCGTTCGCAGCGGTGCGGAGGTCACGATGCGCGCGGACCCCGCGCCCCGAACAGCGCGCTGCCGATGCGCACCATCGTCGCCCCTTCGCCGACCGCGAGGAGGTAGTCGTCGCTCATGCCCATCGACAGCGTGTCGACGGTCGGATAGGCCACGCGCAGGTCGTCGAAGATCTGCTTCGCGGTGCGGAAGGCAGGGCGCCGGGCTTCAAGGTCTGGCCAGGGCGCCGGGATGATCATCAGCCCCCGCAACCTCAGGCGCGGCTCTGCGACGACGGCCGCGGCGAGCGCGCCCACCTCGTCGGGATGGCAACCGTTCTTGCTGGTCTCGTCGTCGACGTTGACCTGCAGCAACACGTTCAGTGGCGGCAGCGCGGCCGGCCGGTGTCGGCCGAGCGCCGCGGCGATCGAGGCGCGGTCGACCGACTGCACCCAGTCGAAGGCCGCCGCCGCCTCCTTCGCCTTGTTCCCCTGCAGGTGGCCGATCAGGTGCCAGGTAAGCGGCCGTGCCAGACCCGTGACGGCCAGCTCCTGCCGCTTGCGCAGGGCCTCCTGCACGTAGTTTTCGCCGAAGTCGCGCTGGCCAGCGGCCGCAAGTTCCGCGATCGCAGTCGCAGGTTGCAGCTTCGACACGGCAACCAGCACGGGTGTATCGCATCCGGCCCCGGAAGCCGCGCTATAAAGGGTTTCGGAGACCTCGCGGAGGGCGTCGGCGATCACGTCGGAGTCCTCGGATCCGGCCGATGGCCGGGGCAGGGCGGGGCCCTATACTGCCCTCAGGGGGTCCGGGCGGCCATCGCCGCGCGGTCTGAGGGATCGTTCGCTACACGGGGAATTGCATGGATATCGCCGAACTGCTGGCCTTCTCGGTCAAGAACAAGGCGTCGGACCTTCACCTGTCGGCCGGCCTGCCGCCGATGATCCGCGTCGACGGCGACGTCCGCCGCATCAACATCCCGGCACTCGAGCACAAACAGGTGCACGCGCTCGTCTACGACATCATGTCGGACAAGCAGCGACGGGACTATGAAGAATTCCTCGAGGTCGACTTCTCGTTCGAGATCCCCGGCCTCGCGCGCTTCCGCGTCAATGCGTTCAACCAGAACCGCGGCGCCGCGGCCGTCTTCCGTACGATTCCGTCCGAAGTGCTCACGCTCGAAGACCTGGCGACGCCGCCGATCTTCCGCGAACTGATCAACCAGCCGCAGGGCCTGATCCTCGTCACCGGCCCGACGGGCTCGGGCAAGTCGACCACCCTGGCGGCGATGCTCGACCACATCAACAAGAACGAGTACGCGCATCTCCTGTCGGTCGAAGACCCGATCGAGTTCGTGCACACCTCGCAGAAGTGCCTGATCAACCAGCGCGAAGTGCATCGCGACACGCATGGCTTCAACGAGGCACTGCGCTCGGCACTGCGCGAAGACCCGGACTACATCCTGGTCGGCGAATTGCGTGACCTGGAAACCATCCGCCTGGCGCTCACCGCTGCCGAGACCGGCCATCTCGTGTTCGGCACGCTGCACACCAGTTCGGCCGCCAAGACCATCGACCGCATCATCGACGTGTTCCCCGCCGGCGAAAAGCCGATGGTGCGCTCGATGCTGTCGGAGTCGCTGCGTGCTGTGATCTCGCAGGCGCTGCTGAAGAAGGTGGGCGGCGGTCGTACGGCTGCGTGGGAAATCATGGTCGGCACGCCGGCCATTCGTAACCTCATCCGCGAGGACAAGGTCGCGCAGATGTATTCGTCCATCCAGACGGGGCAGGGGTCGGGAATGATGACGCTCGACCAGCACCTGCAGGACCTCGTCAAGCGTGGCCTGATCCTGAAGACGCAGGCGCGCGAATACGCCCGCGACAAGCGCCTGTTCGAGTAATGCGGAGATCACGATGAGCACAGTTCCCGTTACCCCTTCGCCCGCCGCCGGTCCCGGCGCGATCGATTTCGCGTCGTACCTGAAACTGATGTCGCAGCACCGGGCCTCCGATCTCTTCATCACCGCGGGCATGGCGCCGTCGATCAAGGTCAACGGGAAGATCAGCCCGATCACGCAGACGGCGCTCACGCCGCAGCAGTCGCGCGACCTGGTGCTGAGCGTGATGAACCCGCAGCAGCGCGAGGAGTTCGAGAAGACGCACGAATGCAATTTCGCGATCGGCGTGGCCAACGTCGGCCGCTTTCGCGTGAGCTGTTTCTACCAGCGCAACCAGGTCGGCATGGTGCTTCGCCGCATCGAAAGCCAGATCCCGACGCTCGACGAGCTCGGCCTGCCGCCGATCATCAAGACGCTCGCGATGACCAAGCGCGGCATCATCCTGTTCGTGGGCGCCACGGGCACCGGCAAATCGACTTCGCTCGCCGCGATGATCGGTTACCGCAACAAGAATTCGTCGGGCCACATCATCACGATCGAGGATCCGATCGAGTTCGTGCACAAGCACGAAGGCTGCATCATCACGCAGCGGGAGGTCGGCATCGACACCGACTCGTGGGAAGCCGCGCTGAAGAACACGCTGCGCCAGGCGCCCGACGTGATCATGATCGGCGAGGTGCGTACGCGCGAGGGCATGGACCATGCGATCGCCTTCGCCGAGACCGGCCACCTGGTGCTCTGCACGCTGCATGCGAACAACGCCAACCAGGCGATGGACCGCATCATCAACTTCTTCCCGGAAGAGCGTCGCAACCAGCTGCTGATGGACCTGTCGCTCAATCTCAAAGGCGTCGTCGCGCAGCAGCTGGTGCCGTCGCCCGACGGCAAGAGCCGCCGGGTCGCGATGGAGATCCTGCTCGGCACGCCGCTGGTACAGGACTACATCCGCGACGGCGAGATCCACAAGCTCAAGGAGGTCATGAAGGATTCGACCAACCTGGGCATGCGGACCTTCGACCAGGCGCTGTTCGAGCTCTACCAGTCCGGCGACATCTCCTACGAGGACGCGCTGCGCTACGCGGACTCGCAGAACGAGGTGCGTCTGCGCATCAAGCTGGCGCAGGGCGGCGACGCACGCACGCTCGCCGCGGGCCTGGGCGACGTGGGGATGGCCGACATCCGCTGAGCCGCCCCGGCAACCGTTTTCCGATGGCGCCTTCGGGCGCCATCGGCGTTTTCGGGAGGGACTTCCTTCTTGCGTCGTCCCGTGGGCAGAATGGGGTATGTCCCTGACCGGTAGCCCGATGCCACTGGCGAACCAGCTGCTGATCGCGTTGCCGTGGCTTTCGGGCTCCGGCTTCTCGAAGAGCGTGGCGCTGATCTGCCAGCACGACGAAGACGGCGCCCTCGGGATCGTCGTCAACCGGCCGTCCGAATACACGGTCGGCGAAGTCTTCGAGCAGATGGGTTTCGACGGTGGCAGCGACGCGTTGCGCGGCCAGATGGTCCTCAACGGCGGCCCGGTGCACCGCGAGCGCGGGTTCGTCATCCACGACGGTGGCCCGAAGTGGGACTCGACGCTCGCGATCGGCGACGACCTCTATCTGACGACCTCGCGCGAAATCCTCGAGGCGATGTCGAAGGGCGAAGGCCCCGAACACGCCGTGATCGCGCTCGGCTGCGCCGGCTGGGGCGCAGGGCAGCTAGAGCAGGAGCTCACTGCCGACAACAGCTGGCTCACCGCACCGGCGGATCCCGAGCTGCTGTTCGACACCCCGCTCGCCGACCGCTGGCAGGCGGCGGCCGGGCGCATCGGCGTGGACCTTTCGCGCCTCATCGACTACACGGGACATGCCTGACCATGGCCGCGACGACAGTCCTCGGTTTCGATGTCGGCGCCCGCAGGATCGGCGTCGCGGTAGGCAGCATTTTCGGCAGCGGCGCCCGGCCGATCGCCGTCGTCGACGTGCACGCAAGTGGGCCGGATTGGCCCGCGATCGAGCGGTTCGTGCGCGAATGGCGCCCGGACGGCTTCGTCGTCGGCGACCCGATGACCCTCGACGGCGGCGACCAGCCGATCCGCAAGCGCGCGCATTCCTTCGCGCGTGAGCTCGGCCGCCGCTTCGGCCGCTCCGTGATGCTGATCGACGAGCGCTCCTCGTCGGTCGAGGCCGCGCAGCGCTTTGCGTGCGAGCGCGCGCAGGGCGGCAAGCGCAGGCGCGACGCGCAGGTGCTCGACGCGGTCGCGGCCGCGATCATCATCGAACGCTGGCTGGCCGCGCCGGCCGACGCGGTCGAACTCGAAGCCACCCTCAGCGGATAACCGATGCAACACCTGCTCACGCTCGACGGCATGCCCCGCGCCACCGTCGTCGAGCTGCTCGACCGCGCGCAGCACTTCGCCGACCTCGACGGCGATGCGGACGCACTGCACGGGATCGCCATCTGCACGCTGTTCTTCGAGCCTTCCACCCGCACGCGCATGAGTTTCCAGCTGGCTGCGCAGCGGCTGGGCGCGCACGTGCTCAACTTCGACGTCTCGACCTCGTCGGCGCGCAAGGGCGAGACGGCGCTCGACACGATGCGCAATCTCGAGGCGATGGGCGTGCGCGGTTTCGTCGTGCGCCATCACGACGACGGCGCCGTAGCTCACCTGGCTGCCGCTGCGCGCGCGGGCACCGCGCTGGTGAACGCCGGCGATGGCCGCAGCGCGCATCCGACCCAGGGCCTGCTCGACATGCTTACGCTGCGGCAGGCGAAAGGCCCCGACTTCGCGACACTGCGCATTGCCATCGTCGGTGACGTGAAGCATTCGCGCGTTGCGCGCTCGGACCTGCACGCGTTGCGATGCCTCGGCGCCGGCGACATCCGCGTGTGCGCCCCCGCCGCGCTGCTGCCGGATGACGGCACGCTCGACGGCGTGCGCGTCACGCATGATCTCGACGACGCGCTGGCGGGCGTCGATGCCGTGATCACCCTGCGCCTGCAGCGCGAGCGGATGCAGGACGGGTTGGTCGATTCGCTGGAGGGTTACCACCGCGATTACGGCATAACCGCCGAGCGGCTGGAGGGCGCGGCGCCGGACGTGGTGGTGATGCATCCCGGTCCGATCAATCGCGGCGTGGAGATCACGGATGAAGTGGCCGACGGGCCGCGCGCGCTGATCCTGCGGCAGGTCGCCAACGGAGTTGCCGTGCGCATGGCCGTGCTGGAGCGCCTGCTGGCCGCCTGAGGGCTCGCGGCCAGATGTCAGGCCTCGGCCGGTTCCTGCTCCATCGCCTGCAGGTCGCGCAGGAGTTGCGCATCGCGACGATGGCCTTCGGCGCCCGCCGACACCCGGGCCACCTCGTCGACAAGGCCCGCGACGCGCAACGCGTGCAGCATGGACAGCCGATCGGCGAGCCCCAGCGTGCGGGCCAGCGGCCCGGCATCTTCCGACGCCAGTGACATCGAGTGCAGTGCGTCACGGAGCGCGTCGTCAAGCCGCCATTGGGCCGCGGCCCGCGCCGACAGCGCTGACGCGAGCGCGAAGAAACGAGGGGCGAACGTGGGGTCGGCGGACGCCTGGGCCAGGAGCGTGCGCGGCATCATCCGCATCAGCGCCGCGACACCGGTTGACGCGACGACCGACGCCAGTTGCGCCTCGCCCGCATCGCCGTCCCCGCGCGTCAGCGCGCCGCAAATCCACGTGCGCGCCTCGGCCTGGAACGTCAGGCGCTCGCTCGAGCGTGCGGCGTGCTGTGATGGATCGGACTGCAGGATCGGACGCATCACGCTGGTCAATACGACGTACCGCAGCCCGTCGTTGCCCAGCACGGCAATCGCCTTCGGCAGCGACGTCACCTGCGGCCCGCGCCGGTAGTGCGCGCTGTTGGCGACCCGCACGACGGCGCCTGCAAGCGTCGGATCGCGCATGAGCAGGGTCGGCAGCGAGTTGATGTCGCGGTCGTCGCGCCGCAGCGCA
>NZ_VTRV01000044.1 GCF_008274655.1 Cognatilysobacter lacus
AAGCGCCGATCTCTGCGCAGTACCCGCTCGTCGCGCTGGCGCTCCTGTCGGCGGCGTTCGCGTCGCTGGCGCAGGACGTCGCGCCGATTCCGCCGCTGACGTCGCCCGTGGTCGACACCACCGCCACGCTCGATCCGCAGTCGCGCCAGCAGCTGGAGCAGCAGGCGCTCGCGCTGCAGCAGCACAAGGGCGCGCAGCTGCAGATCCTGATGGTGCCGACCACCAAGCCCGAGGAGATCGAGGAGTACGCGGTGCGCGCGTTCGAGCAGTACAAGCTCGGCCGGAAGAAGGTCGACGACGGCGTGCTGGTGGTGGTGGCGAAGGATGACCACCGCGCGCGCATCGAAGTCGGCTACGGGCTGGAAGGCGCGATCCCCGATGCCACCGCGATCCGCGTCATCAACGAATACATGGCCCCGCGATTCAAGCAGGGCGACTACGCAGGCGGGCTCAGCGAGGCGACCAAGGTCCTCGCGCAGGTGATCGACGGCGAGCCGCTGCCGGCGCCGATGGCAACGCAGAACGCGTCGTCGCAGCGCGGCGGCTCGGGCGGCAACCCGTTCTTCGGGCTGATCGCGGCGTACTTCGTGGCGCAGCTCGTGCGCGGCATTTTCGGCCGCACGCCGGCGTTCTTCCGCGGCATCGCGGGCGGCCTGGCGGCCGGCGCTATCGCCTGGCTGCTCGGCAGCATCCTCATCGGCGTGATCGGCGGGCTGCTCGGCTTCTTCATGGGCCTGGCCGGAGGACGCCGGTTGGGATACGCCGGCTCTGGCGCTGGCGGCTGGTGGGGCGGCGGGCTTGGAGGCGGCGGTTTCGGAGGCGGTGGCTTCGGCGGCGGCGGTGGTGGCGGCTGGGGCGGTGGCGGCGGCATGAGCGGGGGCGGTGGCGCCTCGGGGAGCTGGTAATGCGCGCGCTCCGGCATCTGTTCGCTCCGTCGTCGGGTGGCGCATTCCCGCCCGAAATGCTCGAGCGCATCGGCGCGGCTATCGCCGCCAGCGAGGCGCGCCACACCGGCGAGATCTGCTTCGCGGTCGAGGCCGCGCTGCCGTTCCGGCTCGCCCTGGACGACCACCGTCCACGTGATCGCGCACTCGACGTATTCACGCGCCTGCGTGTCTGGGATACCGCGGCGAACAACGGCGTGCTCGTCTATATGCTGCTGGCTGATCGCGCGATCGAGATCGTCGCCGACCGCGGATTCAGCGGTCATGTCGATGCCGCCCAGTGGTCGGTCATCTGCAGGGACCTCGAGTCGGCGATGCGAGCAGGCGATACCGAGGGCGGGGTCATGCGCGCAATCGACGCGATCTCGGCGTTGCTGGAACTGCACTTTCCGCGGCCGTCGGGCTACGTCGATACCAACGAGCTGGCCGACCGCCCGCACCTGCTCTGACGCCGTGGACGGCCCGGTCATCCCCGGCGCCCGTCGGCGCGAATGACGCGAGGCGTCGCAACGGCCACAATGTCGGCCGACTCCGCCGCTGGCTGCGCGCCCGATGACGTACCTGCACGACCTCAATCCGATTGCGCTCAGCCTCGGCCCCGTGAAGGTGCACTGGTACGGCGTGGCCTACATGCTCGGCTTCATGGCCTCGTGGTACCTCGGGCGTCGTCGCATCCGCGCGGGCCGGCTGCCAGGCATCAGCGAGCAGGCGTTCGGCGACATGCTGTTCTACGGGATGCTCGGCGTCGTGCTGGGCGGCCGCATCGGCTACGTGCTGTTCTATGCCTTCGGCGATTTCATCCACAACCCGCTGATGATCCTGCGGATCTGGGAAGGCGGCATGAGCTTCCACGGCGGGCTGCTGGGCGTGATGGCCGGCATTGCGCTCTGGTGCCGGCGACATCGCCTGCATTTCATGGACGCGATGGATTTCGTGGCGCCACTCGTGCCGCCGGGCCTGGGCATCGTGCGCGTGGCGAACTTCGTCAATGGCGAGTTGTGGGGCAAGCCGACTACTGGCCCCTGGGGCGTGATCTTTCCCCACAGCCTGCCGCAGCCGTATGCGTCGATGCCGATGCAGCAGTTGCGCACCCTGCACGCGCAGGGCGCGCTCGACGTGTTCGCGCGGCATCCTTCGCAGCTCTACCAGGCGGCGCTCGAGGGCCTGTTCCTCGGCCTGATCCTTTGGGCCTTCTCGAGCCGCCCGCGGCCGCGTTACGCAGTGGGCGGCATGTTCGCGCTGCTCTACGGCATCCAGCGTTTCGCCGTCGAATTCGTGCGTGTGCCGGACGAGCAACTCGGCTACCTCGCATGGAACTGGCTGACGATGGGGCAACTGCTGAGCCTGCCGCTGATCGCACTCGGCCTGGGCTGGCTGTGGTGGTCGCGCCGGCAACCTACTTTGCAGCCCGTGCCTGCGGCGGGCTGACATGCGGCAGTACCTCGAGCTGCTTCAGCATGTGCTGGACCACGGCACGCTGAAGGACGACCGCACTGGCACCGGCACGCGCAGCGTCTTCGGCTGGCAGATGCGCTTCGACCTCGCGCAGGGTTTTCCGCTGGTCACCACCAAGAAGCTGCACCTGCGCTCGATCGTCCACGAGCTGCTGTGGTTCCTGCGCGGCGAAACCAACATCGCCTACCTGCGCGAGAACAAGGTCAGCATCTGGGACGAATGGGCGGACGCCGATGGCGAGCTGGGCCCGGTGTACGGCAAGCAGTGGCGCCGCTGGACGGGCAGCGACGGCAGCGAGATCGACCAGATGAAGTGGGTCGTCGACGAGATCCGCCGCAATCCCGATTCGCGCCGGTTGATCGTCAGCGCCTGGAATGTCGCGGACCTGCCGCGCATGGCCTTGATGCCCTGCCACACGATGTTCCAGTTCTATGTCGCCGATGGAAAGCTCAGTTGCCAGCTGTACCAGCGCAGCGGCGACATCTTCCTCGGCGTGCCGTTCAACATTGCGAGCTATGCACTGCTGACGCACATGGTCGCGCAGGTGTGCGGGCTGGGCGTGGGAGATTTCGTGCACACGCTGGGCGATGCACACCTGTATTCGAACCACGTCGAACAGGCGTGCGAACAGCTTTCGCGCGAGCCGCGAGCGCTGCCGAAGCTGGTGCTCAATCCCGACATCGACGACCTGTTCGCATTCACCTTCGACGACATCGCGATCGAAGGCTACGACCCGCATCCGGCGATCAAGGCGCCCGTGGCGGTCTGATGCGCATTTCGATCGTCGTCGCCTACGACCGCGAACGCGCGATCGGCGTGGACGGCGGCTTGCCCTGGCATCTGCCCGACGACCTGAAGCGTTTCAAGGCGCTGACGCTCGGCAAGCCGATGCTGATGGGGCGTCGCACCGCGCAATCGCTGGGTCGCGCGTTGCCAGGCCGGCTCAACCTGGTGCTTACGCGGAGCGGGCGCGTGCCGTTCGATGGCATGGAACCGGTGCCCAGCATCGAGGCTGCGCTGGACCGGGTGCGCGCGGAAGGTGCGGAGGAACTTGCCGTGATCGGCGGCGGTGGCGTGTTCGAAGCGACGCTGCCGATCGCGACGTGGCTGCACCTGACGCTGGTCGACACCGCGGTGGCGCGTTCGGATACGTGGTTCCCGCCGTTTCCGCTCGACGAATGGTCCGAAGTGGCGCGTACGCACCACGCTGCCGACGCCACGCACGCGCACGCGTTCGATTTCGTGGATCTCGTTCGGGCCAAGCCTGCGCGAACCTAGGCGGACGGGCGCAGGCCGCGCGGCTGCCGCTGCGCATCGATGCGTGGGCGTGCGTGCCGTCCGTGCTGAAGCCGTGTGGAAGGTCTTCGCGCGCCGCACCGATCGGGCTTACCTAAGCCCATCCGCGGCCCGATTCACTCGCTCTGCGTCGCCGCCGGCTTTCCGGGCCGCGGCCCGCGTCCGTGTTCACGGCGAGCGTCGCGCGCGTTCGGGGCGCGCTGTTTGGGCGGCTGTGCGGGCACGTCGCGCCCCGGCACCTGCACCACCTGCAGCTCGTCGGTGTCCAGACGCAGCGCCGTCAGCCTGCCGCCCCACACCGCGCCGGTGTCGATGGCATGCACGCCGTGGCCGATGAACAATCCGAGCGACGACCAGTGCCCGCATACCACTTTCAGGTCACGCGGCGCGTGCCCGGGCACCGAGAACCAGGGATAAAGCCCGGCTGGTTGCGTGCCCGGCGAGCCCTTTTCCTCGAACGCGATGCGGCCGCGCGGACTGCAGAAACGCATGCGGGTGAAGATGTTGATGATTGCGCGCCAGCGATCGATGCCCGCAAGGCGCGGGTTCCAGGCGGGCGCATCGCCATAGATGTGCTTGAGCAGTCGCGAATGCTGGTCGCCGTGCAGCACCTTCTCGACTTCGCGCGCGTGGCGTTCGGCCATCGAAATGGTCCACTTCGGTGCGATTCCCGCGTGCACCATCGACCAGCCCAGTTCGCGATCCACATGCATCAGCTTCTGCGTGCGCAGCCAGTCGAGCAGCTGGTCGCGGTCGGGCGCCGTTACAACGCGCTGCAGGTCGGTATTGACCTTGCGTTGTTCCTCTTCGCGCCGCCCGCCGATCGCGAGCAGCGAGAGGTCATGATTGCCGAGCACGACAACGCTGTGGTCACGCAACGAATGCACCAGGCGCAGCGTCTCGAGCGATTGCCCGCCGCGGTTGACCAGGTCGCCACAGAACCACAGGCGATCCTTCGCCGGATCGAAGGCGATGCGTTCGAGCAGCCGCTGTGTCGCGTCGTAGCAGCCCTGCAGGTCGCCAATGGCCCAGACCGTCATGCGTCGGTCAGTGCAGCGTGCGCGGCACGGTCAACGTGAACGACGGTATCGGGGCCTCGAACGAAGTGCCGTCGTCGGCGAGCATGCGGTAGCTGCCGCGCATGGTGCCGAGGTCGGTTTCGAGCACTGCGCCGGACGTGTATTCGAAGGCTTCGCCGGGTTCGAGCATCGGCTGTTCACCGACCACGCCTTCGCCATCGACCTCGCGCACCTGTCCGCGTGCGTCGGTGATGATCCAGTGGCGCCCGAGCAGGCGCGCGCCCACGGAGCCGTGATTCTGCACGCGCACCGTGTACGCGAAGACGTAGCGTTCCTGTTCGGGTGCCGACTCGCTCTCGAGATAGCGAGCCTGGACCTCGACACCGATTGCGTGGGGATCGCATTCATTCATCCGCCCGAGTTTACGTGGCATGGCGGGATGGCGAAACCGCGCAGTCGTCACGCGGTGCCGGCGAGCGCGTTCGCGAGCGCGACGAAGGCTTCGACCGGCACCTGCTCGGCGCGCAACGACGGCTCGATGCCGGCGGCTGCAAACGCGTCGGCATCGCAGACCTTCGAGAGCGCGTTGCGCAGTGTCTTGCGGCGTTGGCCGAAGGCGTCGCGCACCACGTGCGAGAACATGGCGCGATCGCGCACTGCAATCTCCGCCGCCGGACGCGGCACGAGCCGCACGACCGCCGAGTCGACCTTGGGCGGTGGATGGAACGCGGCCGGTGGCACGTCGAACAGCGGTGTCACGCGGCAGTAGGCCTGCAGCATCACGCCCAGACGGCCATACACCTTGCTGCCCGGGCCCGCTGCCATGCGGTCGACCACTTCCTTCTGCAGCATGAAGTGCATGTCGCGCACGACGGTCGCGTGGTCCAGCGCATGGAACAGGATCGGCGACGACAGGTTGTAGGGCAGGTTGCCGACCAGCCGAAGCGTGCCGCCCTCGGCGAGCGCGGTGAAGTCGACCTTCAGCACGTCGGAATGGATGACGTGCAGGGTGCCGTGCGCTTGCGCGGCATGCGTGAGCGGCGCGATCAGGTCCCGGTCGAACTCGATGACGGTGAGCTCGCGGTGCCGGTCGAGCAGCGGAAACGTGATCGCGCCCTGACCCGGGCCGATCTCGACGAGCCGGTCGCCCGGCTGCGGATCCACCGCGTGCACGATGTTCGCGATGATCCCGGCGTCGTGCAGGAAGTGCTGGCCGAGACGCTTCTTCGGCGGTTCGCTGAAATGACTCGTCATGCGGGAATTATCCCGCACACGCGGTAACGGCTGCGCGCGCAGCGGCTTCGGTTCGGCATGACGTCGACGTCGGGTGACTGCAGCGCGGCGGAAGGACGCCGATCCCGACACGCTCCGCCGTGTGCAACACAGGGAGCGAGGCCTCACCCGGCGACTCGCGCCTCAGGCGCTGCGCGCCCTGTTCGACGCCAGCCGCGCAGCGAGATCGGCCGCGGCGAACAGGCTCGACGGATCGGCCTGCCCGGTACCCGCCAGGTCCAGCGCCGTGCCGTGATCGACCGCCACGCGCGGGTACGGCAGGCCCAGCGTGATGTTTACCGCGCGCTCGAATCCGCTGTACTTGAGCACCGGCAGGCCCTGGTCGTGGTACATCGCCACGACCGCATCGAAATCCGCCAGCTTCGCGGGCAGGAACGCGGTATCGGCCGGCAGCGGCCCGACCAGGCGCAGCCCGGCATCGCGCAGGGTGGCCATCGCGGGCGCGATGACGTCGATCTCCTCGCTGCCCAGATGCCCGTCTTCGCCGGCGTGCGGATTAAGGCCGAGCACGGCGATGCGGGGCGCGGCAATGCCGAAGTCCCGACGCAGCGCGCCGTCCACGATGCGAAGCGTGCGATCGATCGCGGCGGGCGTGATCGCATCGGCGACCTCGCGCAGGGGCAGATGGGTGGTGACCAGCGCGACCCGCAAGTCGTCGTGGCAGAGCATCATCACGACGTCGCACCCGGCCTGCCTGGCGAGCAGCTCGGTGGTCCCGGAGTAGGGGATGCCGGCGTCGTTGACGATCGCCTTGTGTACCGGGCCGGTGACGAGGCCGGCGAACCGCCCATCAATGCAGCCGCGCGCGGCCGCGGTGAGCGCACCGATCACGGATGCGGCGTTCGCCACGTCGAGCTGGCCAACCTGTACCGGCCGGGCGACCGGAAATGCCACCAGCCCCAGCGTGCCTGCTTGGGAGGCGGCCGTGTCGGCGGGGTCGACAAGTTCGAGCGCAAGGCCGAGGCGGCCCGCCGCATCCATCAGGACGCCGGGGTCGCCATGTGCGATCAGGGCATGCGTGCGCGGCCGCTGGGCGAGCCGCACGCAAAGCTCGGGGCCGACGCCGGCCGGCTCACCCGGTACCAGCGCCAGCCGGAGTGGAGTCACTCAGCTGCCGGAGGCGGGCGCCGCAGGCGCCGTGGCATTACCAAGCCGGACATCGACATAGGACTCGCCACGCAGCTCGCGCAGGTAGCGGTTCCACTCTTCCTCGAGCTTGCGACGGCCGATGGTCTCGGCGACCTGCGCGCGACGGGTCTGGTCCGTGGCGTTCGCCTGGCGCGTTTCGATGCGCTGCAGAACGTGCCAGCCCGCCTGCGTGCGGAACGGCTTGGAGACCTGTCCGTCCTGCAGGGCGCCGAGCTGCGCGGCGAACTCGGGGCCGAACTCGTCCGCAGCGAACCAGCCCAGATCACCACCCTTGCCGGCGCTGTTCTGGTCCTGCGAACTCGCCTTGGCGAGCTGTGCGAAGTCGGCGCCGCCGGCCAGTCGCGCGGCCAGGGTGTCGGCCTCCGCATGCGCCTGCTCGTCGGTCTTGCCGTCGGCGATGCGAATCAGGATGTGGCGCCCGTGGAACTGGGTGACCATCTGCGGTGCGCCCTCCGAGGCGTCACGTACTTCGACCAGGCGCAGCAGCTGGAAGCCGCTCGGGCCGCGGATCGGATCGGTGATCTGGCCCGGCTGCATGTTCTGCACAAGGCGCGCGAACGCGTTCGGGATCTCGTCGCCGCCGCGCCAGCCCAGGTCACCGCCCTCGAGCGCATTCGGGCTATCCGAATAGCGCACGGCGGCCGCCTGGAAATCCATCTCGCCCTTTTCGATCAGGGCCTTGATGCCCTCGATCTTCTTCTGCGCCGTGGCGATCTGCTCGGGCGTCGCGCCCTCGGGCAGTCCGACCTGGATGTGGGCGAGGTGGTACTGCTTGCCGGAGGTGGCGGTCGCCGCCATCGCGGCGTCGATCTCGGCTTCGCTGACGTTGATCCGGCCCTGCGCGAAGCGCTGGCGCAGGCGCTGCAGGGTCAGCTCCTCGCGGACGGAGGCGCGGAACTCGTCGAAGGTGGTGCCGTCGGCGGTGACGCGCTGGCGGAGCTGCTCGGCGCTGGTGCCATTCTGGCGCGCGATGGCAGCGATCGCCTGATCGACCTCCTCGTCATTGACCGTGACGCCGGTCTCCTGGGCACGTGCAACCTGCAGCTTGGTCAGTACGAGGCGCTCGAGCACCTGGCGTTCCAGCACGTCGGCCGGCGGAAGCTGGGCTTCCTTGCCGGCGTACTGGGCCCGGACGTTCGCGATCGCGTGGTCGAGTTCGCTGCGCAGGACCACGTCCTCGTTCACGACCGCGACGATGCGGTCGAGATCCTGGGTCTGCTGCTGCGCGAACGCGGTGAGCGGGACGACGGACGCGACGCTCGAGGCGGCCAGAAGGCACGCGAGAAGCGTCTTCACCGGGCGGGATGATGTCTTCATGGAGTGGGGTCGGTGCTGGGGGAAGTGCCGTTGGAGACGGTCTGACTCACCGTCCGCGGCGGGACCAGATACAGGTCGTCGCGATCGTAGCCCAAGATAGCACGGCGCAATACGCGCTCCGACTTCTGCCCGGCCGAGCCCAAGCCCTTCAGTTCAACTTCCAGCTGGATTGCGTTGTTCAGCTCGCCGGTGCGGTCGCGCAGGTAGCGGCGGGCCACGGCACGCACCGCCAGGCAGCAGCTCTCCCACTGCACGCCCGCGATCTCCTCGAGCGGCTTGTGGTCGAGCAGCGAGTAGTAATAGCGGCCGACGATGCTCCAGTTGTCGGTGATCGGGTACAGGAACGAGAAGTCCGTCTGCTTGATCAGGTCCTGTTCGCTGCCGGGGATCGCCGGGTTGAACGTGGTGTTGCGGCGGTACCGGTACCCGATGTTGACGATGCCGCGGTCGCCGACCAGATAGCGGGCGCGCAGGCTTGCAAGGTCCTGGCCGCGGATCTTCGGATCCCACTGGTAGGCACCGTTGATGAGCCAGCGGTCGGTGGGTGCGAAGCTGGCGTCCGCGACCCACGCCGACTTGCCCTGCGCGACCGGCGTTTCGGCGCCCGGGATGAACACCCGGCTGTCCTTGAAGTAGCGGATCTGGCCGAGGCTCAGCGCCAGCTTCTCGCGACCGTCGGCCTCGCTGATGAAACGCGTGGTCGCCGCGATCGTCAGCTGGTCCGCGTCGGTCTGGCGATCGGCACCGGTGTAGCGGTTGTCGCGGAACAGCTGGCCCCAGCTGAACGTCATCGGGGCCGTGTCGAACAGCGGGATCGCGGTCTGGTCGCTGTAGGGCACGCGCAGGTAGAACAGGCGCGGCTCGAAGGTCTGCAGATAGCCTTCGCCGCGGAAGTGGGTCGCGCGGTCGAAGTACATGCCGGCGTCGACCGACGTGATCGGCACGCTGCGCGACGGCGAGGTATCGGCGATCCCGGCCTGCGTGCGCCAGGCGTTGTCGAGCTGCCATGCGGTGTAGCGCCACGCGAGCTTCGGGTGCAGGAACCAGCTGGCGCCGTCGAAGTTGGCTGCGATATAGGGCTTGAGGTCGAGGCGCGTGCCATCGAACTGGCCGGTCTGGCCCGTGTAACCGGCGTGCTGGAAGTGGACCAGCTCGGCGTCGGCGCCGGCCTCGAACCACCTGCCGTACGGCTGGGCCCAGTGGCCGAACAGGCGCGGCAGGCGGTCGTAGGGAAGATTGGCGTCGGTGAGGGTGTAGTCGGCGAGCTGGTAGTGATCCGCCGATACGCCGGCGTTCCAGTAGCGCCCGCGACCGTAGACGCCGGCCTCGCTACGGATGAAATAGTTGGACACGCCGTAGAGGCTGTTGCTGAAGTCTTCGAGGTAGTGCGTGTCGCTCACCCAGCCAAGGTTCGCGCTTGCGTACCAGGTGGGATCGAAGCTGTGCACGGCCGACAGGCCGAACTGGCCACGGTTGTTGTCCGGCAGGGTGGCGCCGGGGATCGGATGGCCGGCGAGGTCGTTGAGGTAGCGCTCGGGCCGACGGCCGGGCAGGTCGTCCTTCGGCATCCACGAGCCGTACACGGTGCCGCGGCCCTGCTCGTAGAGCCAACGGAACTCACCGCCGAGCTGCACGCCGCGCTTGCTCATGAAGCGCGGGTAGAGCGTGGCGTCGTAATTCGGCGCGAGGTTCAGGTAGATCGGCTGGCGCCAGTCGAAGCCGTTGCGGCTCGAGCTCGCGATCGACGGATACAGCAGGCCGGTCTGGCGGCGATCGTCGGTCGGAAAGGGGAACCAGGGGACGTACAGCACCGGGACATGGCCGATTCGCAGGGTGGCGTTGTGGGCGACGCCGCGGCCCTTCGCCATGTCGATGTCGATCTCGCGCGCGCGCAGTTCCCACGCGCGCTGCCCGGGGTCGCAGGTCGAATACGTGGCGCCGTATAGGGCGCCGGCGTCGTCCTTGAGCGAGATCCTGTCGGCGCCGCCGTTGCCGCGTCGACGCATCAACTGGTACTGCAGGTCGTTGATCTGGTGGGTATCGGAGTCCTGGTTGCCCTCGGCGCTCTTGGCGACGATGCGCATGCCCGAATCCTGGTAACGCACGCTGCCGTCGGCCTTGTAGGCGCCGGTGGTCTGGTTGTAGACGAGGCGGTCGGTGCCGAGGAACTGGTCGCCGCGCTTGAGGCGGACGTTGCCCTGCACCAGCGTGTCGGCGTTCTCGGTGCCCTGCAGAGCGTCGCCCTCGAGATCCGTAGGCTGCTGGATGCGGGTCTTGGTATTGCCAGTGGTCGGCGTTGCGACGCCCTCGAAGGCCGGGACCGCATCGCGAAGCGGACAGAGGCTCCAGTCCTCGTCGTCCTCGGCCGCCATCGCGGGAAGGGCGATGGCGATGCACAGCGATAACGGGAGCAGGCGGAGAGTGTTTCGCACGCGGGGCATCCGTTGGTATGAATGGCGTTCCAGCCATCGGGCGGGTAGCTTGCCGCATCCCCGACGGGGCGGCAACGCGGCAAGTCGGGGCTCTTCCAATGGAGACGAGATGACCGCAGACGACAGACAGGACGCGCCCGTCCAGCACAGCGACGACGAATGGCGCGCGAAGCTCACCCCGGAGCAGTACGCCGTGTGCCGGTGCTCGGCCACCGAACGCGCGTTCACGGGCAGGTTCTGGGACCACAAGGTCGCCGGCTCGTACACGTGCGTGGCATGCGGCGAGGTGCTGTTCCTCTCCGTGGACAAGTACGACTCGGGAAGTGGCTGGCCGAGTTTCACGCGCCCCGCGAAGCCCGAGGCCGTCACCGAACACGTGGACAGTGCGCACGGGATGCGTCGGGTCGAGGTCAAGTGCGCGCGCTGCGACTCGCACCTGGGTCACGTCTTCCCCGACGGGCCGGCGCCGACGCACCTTCGCTACTGCATCAACTCGGCGTCGATGGACTTCGTGCCGGAGCCGTCCGGTTGATGCGGGACGCATTGCTGGTGGGCGTCGGTGGCTTCATCGGGGCCATCGCGCGACATCTGATGGGAGGCTGGCTGCTGCCGTTTTCCGGGGCGCTGCGATTCCCCGTAGGTACGCTTGCGGTGAACGTGCTCGGGTGCGCGCTGATCGGCGTGTTCGCGGCGTTCGCCGAGCAGCTGCCGGGTCTCAACGGCCCGGCGCGGCTGGTGCTGGTCACTGGGGTGCTGGGCGGCTTCACCACGTTCTCGGCGTTCGGACTGGAAACCGCGCTGATGCTGCGCCGCGGCGATTCGCTGCTCGCGGCGGGCTATGTCGTGGCGAGCGTGCTGCTCGGGCTGGCGGCGGTGTGGCTGGGCATGAAGGCGATCGCGATCGCGCGCTGATCAGGGGCGCGCAAACGCTTCCCGCGTCAGGTTGAGCGGCTCGCTTTCGGTGCAGACCACGTCGTCCTCGATTCGGATGCCGCCGTACGGGCGGAACGCCGCCACCCGCGCCCAATCCACGCTCGCCGCATTCGGGCCGGCGCGCAGATCGTCCAGCAGCATGTCGATGAAATAGATGCCGGGCTCGATGGTGACGACCATGCCGGGCGCGATCGTGCGGGTGAGACGCAGGTAGGGATGGCCGTCGGGTTTGGCGAGGGTCGCCGTGCCCGCGTCCGCGGCGGCGAAGCCGGCGACGTCGTGCACCTGCAGGCCGATTCCGTGGCCGACGCCGTGGGGAAAGAACGTCGAGCTCACGCCGCTTTCGACGGCTGCCTCGGCCGACACCTTGAGCACGCCGTGGTCGCGGAGGATGCCCGCGAGCGCCAGGTGTGCGTCCAGATGGATGCGCCGGTAGTCCACGCCCGAACGCACCTGCGCGCACATGCGCTGCTGCGCGGCGTCCACGGCGTCGACCATCGCCTGGAAGTCGTCGTCACGCGCGGAGTACGTGCGCGTGATGTCGCAGGCGTAGCCGGCGTAGCTCGCACCCGCGTCGATCAGGAAACTGCGCGATGCGGCGGGCGCCTCGCGGTCCAGCTGCGTGTAATGCAGCACCGCGCCGTGCTCGTTGAGGGCGACGATGTTGCCGTAGGGCAGGTCGTTCGCGTCCTGCCGGGCCGCGGCGCAGTAGGCGAGGTGGATATCGAACTCGCTCAGCCCGTGCCGGAAAGCGGCCTCGGCCGCGCGGTGCGCGTGCGCGCCGATGCGGGACGCCTCGCGCATCATCGCGATCTCGTACGGCGTCTTGAATGCGCGGTGATATTCGAGGTAGGCGACCACCGCCGCGGGATTGTTCGGAGCATACTCGGCCCGCACGCCCTGCGGCTCGCCCAGGATCGCGCAACGGGCAGCGGGGGGCAGATGGGGAATCGCCTCCTCGGCGGTGCGCACGACGGCTACATCGAAATGTTCCACCCACCAGCCAACCGGCGCTTCGGGAACCACATGCCAGTAATCGCGCGGCTGAAGGTAGATCAGCTTGGGTCGACGGCCCGGCGTGACGACCAGCCAGCTACCGGGGTTACGCGTCAACGGCACCCACGCCTTGAACTGCGGGTTGACGGCGTAGGGATAGTCACGATCGTCGAACACCTGGTAATGGGGGTTGCCGCTCGGGACAACCAGATGCTCGAAGCCGCCGCGCTCGAGTGCAATGCGGGCTCTAGCCTGCAGCACTTCGATGTGCCGCGCGTACAGGGAAGCCGTATTCGGGTCGGTCATGGCGACAGCTGCAGGAAGGGAACGAATGGATTCTGACCCATCGCAGGCCCGCGCGGCGGGAACGCGGCGGCGGCTGCCGAGGGTAATGCACGCGCCATGGTGGGTCGGCCTGCTCGCGCTGGTCGCCGGCCTCGCGATCACGGCCGCGCTGGTGGAGTGGCAGCATCGCCGCTCGGTCGACGAGCGCGCCCGGCAACTGTCGGCGCTGGCCGACGCCGAAGTCACGATGCTTCAGGAGCGGCTGCACCAGTACGACTTCGGGCTGCGCGCGCTGCAGGCCGGCTTCATGTCCCGCGGACTCGATGCGGACGACTTCGAACGCGCTTATCGCTCACTCGAACTGGGCCGCAGGCTGCCCGGGCTGCAGGCGCTCGTGTACGCGGTACACCGGCCGGGGCCGGGAGGGGGCTCGTATCCGACGGTCTTCGTGCAACCGCTTGCGGGCAACGAACGCGTGGTGGGCCTGGACGTGCGTCGGCAGCCGGCGAACCTCTTGGCACTGGAGGCGTCGCGTGACAGCGACCGCTCTGTGCTGTCGCAGCCGTTCCGGCTCATCCAGGATGCCGCGTCGCATGAGCCCGATGGGCTGCTGCTGCGCCTGCCCGCCTATTCGCCGGGCGAGCAACCGCGCACGGTTGAAGAGCGACGAGCACGATTCATAGGCTCGCTGGCGATCTCGCTGCGAATTTCGCGACTCGCCGAGCATGCGTTCCGTCCGGAATGGCGACGCGCCCTGCACCTGCGCATCGTGGACGTTGATGCCGTCCCCGCGGCGCTCGTCTATGACTCGAAGCCGCGGGAAACATCGGCTGTGTCGGGCTGGCGGCATTCACGCATGCTCGAGTTCGGCGGTCGCCGCTGGCGCCTCGACGTTCACGACGCGGACCACGGCCGGGCGGAACTGCGCGACGTGCTGCCGCTGCTGCTCTCGGGCGTCGCCGGCAGCGTGCTGTTCGCGCTCTGGATCGCGTCTCTGGCGGGTGGGCGCCGAAGGGCGGTGGAATTGGCAGAAGCGATGACCCGCCGCTATCGCGAGAGCGAGGAACGCTTCCGCGCGGTCAACGAATTGCTGCCCGCACTCGTCTTGCTGGCGCGCGAGGCGGACGGCAAGGTCATCTACGCCAACCAGGCCGCGCGCGTTCGCCTCGGGGCGAATGTGGACGGCGCCTTGCTGGATGACCTGTTCGAGGATGCGCACCGGCGTGCCGAGCTCATCGAGGTTACCGAGGGTCACGGCTGGGAAAACGTCGAGGCGATGCTCCGCACCATGAACGGCGATCGTTTCTGGGCGAATGTCTCGATGTCCCGCGTGCGCATCAACGACCGCTGGAAACGGCTCGTGGTGGCATCGGATATCTCGCAGCAGCGTCAGTTGACCGAGCTGCTGAGTTACCAGGCGTCGCACGACGCGCTGACGGAGCTGTTCAATCGTCGCGAGTTCGAACGCCATGTCGAGCGCACGCTCGCGCACATGGCCGGCGGGGGTCCCCGCTGCGCGCTGCTTTACATCGACCTCGACCAGTTCAAGCTGATCAACGATACGTCGGGCCACGCGGCGGGCGACCAGTTGCTTGCCCAGCTCGCGCAGGTGATGCGCGAGCAACTGCGCGGCGGTGACGTGCTCGCGCGGCTGGGCGGTGACGAGTTCGGCGTGCTCGCCTGTGACGTGCAGGACGAAGCCGGCGCGCGGCTGGTCGCCGACAGGCTGCGCCAGAACATCGACGCGTATTCCTTCGTGTGGGACCAGGCCAGCTACGGCATCAGCGCCAGCATCGGCGGCGTGCTGCTGGATCCGTCGAGCTCCCTCAAGGAGCTGTTCGCGCAGGCCGACACCGCTTGCTACATGGCGAAGGAGGCCGGGCGCAATCGCGTGCATTTCTTCTCGGCGAGCGACGACGCCACGGCGCAGCGACGCACCGAAATGGAGTGGGCACATCGCCTGCGCTGGGCGCTCGAGGCCGGGCGGTTCCGTCTCTACTACCAGGAAGTGCATCCGCTCAACGGGCTCGCCGACGGCGCGCGGCTCGAACTGCTGCTGCGGCTGGTCGACGAGGACGACCGCGTCATCCCGCCGGGCGCCTTCATTCCCGCGGCGGAGCGCTACGGGCTGATGGCGGACATCGATCGTTGGGTCGTTGAAACCGCGCTCGCCAACCTCGATCGCCTGCATCCGGAAGGTCGCGGCCTGCGCATGGTCGCGATCAACCTGTCGGGCGGCACGATCGAGGACGAATCGTTCATCGAGCACATCCTCTCGCTCATCAAGCGGCACGACGTGGACCCGCGACGGCTGTGCTTCGAGATCACCGAGACGCTCGCGGTGCGCAACCTCGCGCTTGTCTCGCGCTTCATGGGTGAGCTGCGCAAGGTCGGGTGCCGGATCGCGCTGGACGACTTCGGTGTCGGCATGTCGTCGTTCGGCTATCTGAAGAACCTTCCGGTCGACATGATCAAGATCGACGGCAGCTTCGTGCAGGATCTCATCAGTGACCCGATGAGCAACGCGATCGTGCGCGCCGTCACCGACATCGGCCACCAGCGGGGCATGCAGGTGGTCGCCGAATGGGTGGACAGCGAAGCGATCATCAAGGCGCTGGCCGCGCTCGGCGTCGACCATGCACAGGGCTATGCGCTGCACCGGCCCGAGCCGGCGATGATGTATCGGAAGGCCTGACGCGGCTCAGACGTACGTGGCGCCCGGCGCGTCGATCCATTCGCGCAGGCGGTCGAGCTGGCCGTCCTCGAGCGAGAGGAAGCGGAACCCCATCCACGCCTGCCCGGGCGCGGCGGCGGCGTTCTGCCACAGCAGGTGCGCACCGATCTCAAGCGGGAAGCGCAGGCCGCTGCGGTCCGCGAGGGTGAAGCGCAGCTGGTAGAGGCAGTCCTCGTGCAGCGGCTGGCCCGCGAGCAGCAGCAGCCCGCTGTCGGAAATGTTGCCGAGCTGGCCGATCGCCTGGTCGGTCATCGAATCGATCACGTCGACGCGCTCATCCACCCGTCTGCGTCGGCTGCGACGTGATTCGTCGACGGAGGTATTCATGCGATCTGCCCGGTCTTGTTCTTTCCGCCGGCGGCCAGCGATGCCAGGGCCACGCGCCACGCGCGGTCGACGAGCCGGCCTTCGGCGGCGGTCACCACGTGTGCGCGGCCGGCCGCCAGTTGCTGGGCGAGTTCGTTGACGGTGCCGTCGGCGACGCGCTGGCCGCGCAGGTTGACGAACAGCAGCTGGCCCGTGACTTCGCTCTGCCACGAAAGCCGGCGACGCACCGGGTTTCCGGCCTCGTCGAGTGTCTCGACCCACGTGCCCGTGGGCAGCGCACGGATACGCTCGGCCTGCGCTTCGCCTTTGGTGTCGAGACGGGCCTCGGCCGCGCCATCGCCCCCGGCTTCCTCGCCGAGCCGCGCGCGCACCTTCAGGCGCATCGCCAGTTCGGTGCGGGTGGCGGCGTCGTCGGTCTCTTCGTCGACCGCACCGGTGAGGATGCGCGCGATGCGGCCTGCGTCGTCGGCGTGGTAACCGACCGTGACCAGCCAGTGATCGACCAGCAGCACCAGATCCGGCGCCGCGCCCTTGCCGGCGGCGGCGCGCACGAGCGCGCGCGTCGCGTCGACGAGTGCTGTCCACTCGGGGCTGTCGTCCCCGTTTCGCAGGTGCGCCAGGGTGAGCACGTCGGCCCAGGCATGTCGCAGCATGCCCCGATGGAAAGCGGGCACGCGCGTGGTGGCGAGCGCCTCGTCGATGACGGTGGTGCCGACGTGGCGCGCGACTGCGAGCTTGTCCTTGCCGCGCGCGGCTTCGACGTTGCGGCGCTCGGATATTTCGGCGCGCCGCGCGACGGCCTGTTGCTGGCTGTCGAGCGCCGCGACGCCGGAGCGGAAGGCGGCTCCCACGTCGTCGTGCGCGCGCGCGATCGAATCGACGATGCGTTGCAGATGCAGCAGGAGCTGCGGGTCGACATCGTCGGTGCCGTGCCAGCGTGCGCCCGCCTCGGCGACCGCGTTCAGGATCTCGCGGCCGGCGTGCGTTGCGCGGAGGAACACGCCCGCGTCGCTGAGCGCCAGGCGCAGGAGCGGAAGGCGCAGCGTGTCGAGCATCGCGTTGGCCGGGCTGTCGTTGCGCACGTCACGCTGCAGCTGCGCGTACATCAGGCCCAGCAGCTCGAAGACGTCGGCGTCCGCCTGCGACAGCGCGACCGCTTCGCCGGTGCGATGGCGCGCCTGCAGCAGTGCCCACTGACGGATCGAATCGACGTCGAGTCCGCGGATCTCGTCGCCGGCGTCGCGCAGGATGTCGAGCAGCACGGCGGTGGAAAGTTCGGGGCGTGCGCCACGCTGCTGTTGCGCGGCAGCGCCGTTGTCGACGCCGCCGTCGGGTGACGCGCCGGAAGCGAACCCGCCGCCGCGGAACCGGTCGGCCATGGATCGACGCGAAGCCAGCATGTCCTGCAGCATGCGGAACGTGGACATGTCGGCATCGGTCGGAGGCGCGCTCGCCCAACCGGTATGGGGGCGCTCGGCTTCAGGCGTCGCGCCCCCAGACCAGTCAGTCGCGACGCGCGCTCGCGCGCGCAACGGGACGTAGGTGAGCCCGGGCATGATGCGCAGGCGGTCGAGCTGGTCGTTGAAGGCTTCGGCGATACCGGGGTATTCCGTGAGCACGGTGCGGTCGAACTCGCGCAGCAACGCGATCCGCAGCGCCAGGCTGAAGCCGCATGCGTCCGCCGCCTCGAGCATCAGTTCGCAGAGGCGCTGGGGCCCGACGGGCAGCCGGCCGGGTTCGAACGCCGGCGACTCTGCGAGCACGGCAAAGCGCTGGCAAAGCAGGTGGACGGGCAGCGGCGCACGCGATTCCTGCCGCATCGCGATGGCCTTGACCTCGGTAGCCTCGTCGGTCTCGTCTTCGTCGACGAGGCGCAGCTCCTGGAAGGACGGCATGGCCTGCGCATCCGGGGCCCGCTGCGGCGACCGTGCGGTTTCACGCAGCGCGGCGAGGTCGGCGTCGATCGCCTCGGCGAAGGCCGCGACGAATTGAGCGTGGCGACGCGCCAGCAACTGCGCCTGCTCCATGTAGCTGACGCCTACCGAATGCTGCGCACCGCGGTCGCGCAGGTGCGTGAGCCGGTCCTCCATCTGGGGGATCACCCGATCGAACGGGGACACGACCAGTTCAAAGGCCAGCGAATGCACAGCCTGCAGAGCCTCCGCCACCCGACGCGGCAGCGGCGCGGCCGCGAGCGCGTCCGCGGATGGGATCCGCCGGTTGGGTGGAAACGGGACTGACAAGTTGGATTTCCCCACGTAACGTGTTGATCTAAGCACGCTCAGCCGTGGATGTCAGCTTCCACCGGGGCGTCGAGGAACAGTTCCAGCACGTCGTTGGTGAACCGGCGCCCGAGCGCCGTGGGCCGCACGCGCTCGCCGTCGTCCTCCAGCCAGCCCAGTTCGATGGCCGTCGAGAGGGGGCCGGCGATCGCCGCCCGAGGCAGCCCGGTGCGCGCAAGGAACTGCGTCCAGGCGAAGCCTTCGTGCAGTCGGAGCGCGTTGAGCATGAACTCGAACGGCCGCCGCGAGGGCTCGATGGCCTCGTCGCCGCCGATCGCGTCGGCAGTGCCCGCGGTGTCCAGATAGCGCGTCGGATGCTTGTGCTTCCACCGCCGCAGGATCGACTGGCTGGCGCCCATGGTGACCTTGCCGTGCGCTCCCGCGCCGATGCCGAGGTAGTCGCCATAGCGCCAGTAATTGAGGTTGTGCGCGCAGCGATGCCCAGGCTTCGCGTAGGCGCTCGTCTCGTAATGCTCGTAGCCGGCCTGCGCCAGCATCGACTGGCAGTGCTCCTGCATGTCCCAGGCGAGGTCGTCGTCCGGCAGGCCCTTCGGGGGGCGCGCGGCGAACACGGTGTTGGCTTCCAGCGTGAGCTGATAGTGCGAGATGTGGGTGGGCGACAGTGCCAGCGCGCGTTCGATGTCGAGCGCGGCCATCGCCAGGTCCTGGCCCGGTAGCGCGTACATCAGGTCGAGGTTGATCTCGGCGAAGCCGGCGTCCTGCGCCTGCCTGACGGCGTCGGCGGCCTGCGCGGAGTCGTGGATGCGGCCGAGGCGTTCCAGGCAGCCGTCATCGAAACTCTGCACGCCGAAACTCAGCCGATTGACGCCGGCCGCGCGGTAGTCCGCGAGCTTTCCGTATTCGGAGGTGCCCGGATTCGTCTCCAGCGTGATTTCACAGTCGGGCGCGAAACGCAGCCGCGAACTTGCCTGTTGCAGGAAGCGGTCGACCAGCTCGGCCGGCAGCAGGCTGGGCGTGCCGCCGCCAAAGAACACGGTGCGGATCGTGCGGCCCCAGACCTGCGGCAGGTCGTGGTCGAGGTCGGCGAGCAGCGCATCGACGTACCGCGCCAGCGGCAGCTCGCCCCGCCCGGTATGCGAATTGAAGTCGCAATAGGGACACTTCTTCACGCACCACGGCACATGCACGTAGAGCGAGAGTGGCGGGGTGGCGAGACTCATGCAGGCGAGGCATCGTGCGGCTGTCGGGCGGTGCCATGCTCCGGCATGGACGCCAGCGCGTCGAGCAGGCGCGGATCGATCCAGACCCGGCGCCGCCCGTGGACGATGATCCACAGGGTGACCGGACGGATCGATGGATGCGCCGGCGACGGGCCAGCGAGCACGAGGCAGATGCCGTGGCCGTCCCGCTCCAGGCGCAGGCGGCACCACGGGCTCGCCGAACGCCGGAAGCGCAGCCGCGACACCTGGCGCGCCGGCAGGGC
>NZ_VTRV01000045.1 GCF_008274655.1 Cognatilysobacter lacus
CCCCGTGCGAGCGCGAGTGCGGCCCGTGCCGCGTGGGTGGCATCGGCGGACGCGAGCGGCGTCGCCTGCGCGTTTGCAGGCGTGACGGGCAGCGCGGGAACATCGGCGCCCGTCGACGGCGGCATGGCCATCGGATCCTGGCCGCGGCCGTCGCCCGCAACTCGCGGCGCGTCGCTCTCGGCGGCGATCCGCTCGGCTTCCTGGCTCAGTACCACCAGCGAGATGCGCCGGTTCTTGGGATCCGCCGGATCATTGCGATTGAACGGCACCGACGACGACAGCCCGACCACGCGCGCGAGCTTCTCCTCGCGCATGCCGCCCTCGATCAGTGCGCGCCGTGCAGCGTTCGCGCGCTCGGCCGACAGCTCCCAGTTGCTGTATCCGTTCTTCGCTGCATAGGGCGTGGTGTCCGTGTGGCCGCTGATGGCGACGCGGTTGGGCACCTGGTCCACATAGCGCGCAAGCTCCACCAGGATCGTGCGCGTGTAGTCCTTCAACTCCGGCGAACCGAGGTCGAACATCGGCCGGTTCTGCGCGTCGATGATCTGGATACGCAGCCCTTCGGGCGTGATGTCGATCAGCAGCTGGTCCTTGAAGGGCTGCAACGCCTGGCTCTGGCCGATGGCCTTCTCCAGCATCTTCTTGAGGACTTCCAGCTTCTCCTTGTCGGCTTTCTCGAGCGCCTTGCGCGCGGCGTCGTCGGAAGTCTTGCCACTGCCGACGCCCGGGATGCGCGCATCGCCCGCGCCCGGCGGATTGCGCACCTGGCTGAACATCTTGATCGGCGTGTCGCCCGCACCGCCCGGACCCATCGTGCCCGGCACCAGCGTGCTCGTCTGGCCCTTCACGGCGCTCGGGTTCTTGAAGTAGTCGGCGATGCCGCCGAGTTTTTCCTGCGGCATCGTGGCGGCGAGCCACATCACCATGAAGAAGGCCATCATCGCGGTCACGAAGTCCGCGTACGCGACCTTCCACGAGCCACCGTGGTGCACGGCGCGCGCGCGGCTCCGGCGCTTGATGAGGATGATCGGCGTTTGCTGCTGCGCGGCCACGTTCGCGTCCTCAGCCCTTCGCGGCCTTGAGGTCGGCCTCGAGGTCCTGGAAGGTCGGGCGCACGTCCGAGAACAGCAGCTTGCGGGCGAATTCGATGGCGACGCTCGGTGCGTATCCGCGCAGCGACGCGATCAGCGCCATCTTGACCACCTCGAACGCCTTGCCGTCCTCGTGCGCGCGGTTTTCCATTGCGCTGGAAATCGGCCCGACGAAGCCGTAGGAAACCAGGATTCCGAGGAAGGTGCCGACCAGCGCGGATGCCACCTTCTCGCCGATTTCGGACGGTGCCGCGCTGCCGACGATCGACATCGTGTTGATGATGCCCAGCACCGCCGCCACGATGCCGAAGCCCGGCAGCGCATCGGCGACCTTCTGCACGGAATGCGACGGTTCCAGCGCTTCGTGGTGGTGCGTTTCGAGTTCGTACTCCAGCAGCGATTCGAGCTCGTGCGGCGCCATGTTGCCGCCCACGATCAGGCGCACGCAGTCGGTGATGAAGTCGAGCATGTGGTGGTCGGCGAGCACCTTCGGATACTTCTGGAAGATCGAGCTGTCGTTGGGCTGCTCGATGTGCGCCTCGATGGCCATCATGCCTTCGCGCCGCATCTTGACCAGCAGCTCGTAGATCAGCTTGAGCAGGTCGACGTAGTCCTCGCGCTTGTATTTCGGCCCCTTGAACACGCCCTTGATGCCGGCGAACGAGGCCTTGATCACCTTGATCGGCGTGGCGACGACCCAGGAGCCGGCCGCGCAGCCGATGATCACGATGAACTCGTTGAGGTGCCAAAGCGCCAGCAACTTGCCACCGACCATCGTGAAGCCGCCGAGCACGCTGGCGAGGACGACGACAGCGCCGATGATCAGGTACATCCGTGTGCCTCCTGCGCGCTTGGGTCGGGACAGCCAAACTAACGGCCGGCGGTGGACGTCCTTGAGCCGAGCGGCCGTTAAGTCGGCCCGGCGCGGCGGTCACCCGGTGTTGCCGCGCCTGTAACGGCGGCGCGCCCAGGATCGGTCCCACGACCGAATGGAGACCGACATGACCCGTGAAACACCACAGCGCGGACCGAACCGAGACGCCGGCGCGCGTCTGTACGAAGACATGCCTTCCGTCACCGATCGAGGCGAGACCGGATCGGGACGCGACGACTCGTTCGGCGAGGCCGGGATCGGCGGGCCGCAGGAGTCTCCGCACGGCGGCGACCTGCGCCAGGCCGAGGACCGGGCGATCTCCGAATCGACCCATCGCTCGATGCAGCCGCGTCGCAACGGCCCGAAGAACGCGAAGCGCTCGGACGCGTTGATCGTCGAGGAGCTCAACGAGCGCTTCCGCGACGACGAACTGCTCGATGCAAGCGAGATCCTGCTCAGCGTCGAGGACGGCCGGGTGCTGCTCACCGGCGAAGTCCCGGAGCGCTGGATGAAGCACCGCGCCGAGGACATCGCCGACGGCGTGCGCGGTGTCACCGCCGTCGACAACCGGATTCGCGTCGACAGCGGCGTGTCGTCGATCGGCCCGGGTGGCCCGGTGCGCACCGGGCTCGACCAGCGGGGCAGCGGCTTCTCCAGCCCGCCTCCGTAACAGCCCCCGCAGTCGTCCAAGCCGCGCGTGCGCTAGATCGCGTCGCCGTGAAAGAAGAACGCCCGCTATCGCGCGGGCGTTCTTCGTTGCGACACAGCGATCGGTCGGTCAGAAGCCGTACCAGAAGCGAGCGAAATAGGCCCGGCCGTTCAGGCCGAACTGCACGCTCTCGTAGATGTGGCCGTTGTCGGTCTCGTTGATGTCCTGCCGCGTCGGGAACACGTCGAACGCATTGACCACGCCGAACGTGAGTTTCGCCTTCGGGGTGACTGCATACGTACCACTGACGTCCGCCGATGTCTTGGCGGCATAGTGCTGGTTGGGTACGCCCGCCGACGTGCCGGAGAACGTGCCGAGCACCTGCGGCCCGAAGTGGATCACCTTCAGGTTCGCGCTCCACCCGCCGCGCGACCAGTCGAAGCCGAGCACCGCCTTGCGTCGCGGCGCCCCGTTCTCGACGAACAGCCGGTCGCGCTCGGGCAGCAGCACGTCCTCGCGTCCGACAAGCGATGCGGGCGCGTTGACGCGCGTCACTTCCGTGCGGTTGAAGTTCGCGGCTACGAACGTGTTCAGTGCCCCGCCCCACAGCTGTGAGTCGTGCGCGGCGGTGATGTCGAGGCCGGTGGTCCGGGTGTCGACCGCATTGACGAAGAAGCGCGCGACACCGACGTCGCGGGCGGCCAGGATGGCGCCGATCGCAGGGTCGTCCGTACCGAACTCACCTGTAAGGATGATCCGGTCCTTGATGTCGATGCGGTAGGCATCCGCCGTGATCGACAACGCACGCGAGGGCGACCACGTGATGCCGAGCGTGCCGCTCTTCGATTTCTCCTCCCTTAGCGAGCCGAGTCCCGCCGCACGCGCAAGCGCGCTGTCGTCCGGCGCGATCACGATGTCCACGGGCTGGCCGCTGATGAAGTCGGTGATTGTCGACGAGAAGTATTTCTGCTGCAGCGACGGTGCGCGGAAGCCCGTGCTCAGCGAGCCGCGAAGCAGCAACGCATCGGTCGCCTTGAACGCCGCCGCCACTTTCCCGTTCACCGTCGAGCCGAAGTCGCTGAAGTCCTCCCAACGCACCGCGAAGTCGGTCGTCAGGCGCTGCGTCATGTCGAGCTCGAGGTCTGCATACAGCGCGTCGCTCGAACGGCCGCGGTTGGTGACGTCCGATGGCTGGAAGCCGGGGAAGCCCTGGCTGCCCGCGTTGCCGCCGTTTCCGACGCCGTCGTAATCGGCATACGAGCCCGGCTCTCCCGCACGTATCCGGTAACGCTCGTTGCGATGCTCGGCGCCGAACGCAACGTTCATGCCCTGCAGCACGCCGTCGTAGAAGCGGGAGACGTCGAGGTTGGTGGTGTCCTGCTGGAACGAGAAGCCGCCGGCGTCGAAGCGTGTCGGGCTCAGCGCGGCGCGCCCGGCGTCCGCGTTGGCGTTCGCGATCGAAGCGTTGAGCGTGTGGTTGATGTCGTAGCGCAGCTCGTTGTAGCCGTGCGTCTGCGACAGGTCCCAGTGCCACAGGCCGGCATCACCGCGCACGCCGAGGATGCCGAAGCGGTCCTGGAGATCGCCGTCGATGAAGGGCACGAAGCCGTCGGGATACATCGCGGCCGAGTTGCGCGAGGGGATGTCGTCGCTGCCGACGCCCCCGCGTGCGAATGCGGCCGACGACGCGGCGCGGCTCTGCATGCCCGCGGTGAAGTAGAGCGTCGCGGCCTCGCCCAGCGGCTGGTCGCCGTTGACGTACAGCGTGCGGTTGAGCACCTGGGAGTCGCCGATGATGCGCAGCGGGTTCTCCACCGTCGAGCGGTTGGAGCGGCCGCGATCCTGCCACTCGCCGGTGATTGCCAGCGAGCCCCCGGTGACGAGCTTCATGCCGCAGTACGCGGACGCGAGCCAGTTCTCGCCGTCGCCGCGCGAGTACTGGCCCCAGCCGAGCGCCGCCTCGCAGCCCGGCCGGCGCTTGAGGACAAGGTTCATGACACCCGCGATGGCGTCGGAGCCGTACTGCGCCGCCGCGCCGTCGCGCAGGATCTCGATGCGGTCGATCGCCATCACCGGAACGGCGTTGAGGTCGGTGCCGGTGTTGCCGCGGTTGCGCGCGCCGTAGATGTTCACCAGCGACACCGTGTGGTGGCGCTTGCCGTTGACGAGCACGAGCGTCTGGTCGGAGCCGAGCCCGCGCAGCGCCGCCCCGTCCACGAGGTCGGCGCCGTCGGCGCCGGTCTGGCGCGTGGAAATGAACGACGGCGCGGTGGCCTGCAATGACTGCGCGAGGTCGAACTGGCCGCCGGTCTCGACCTGGTGTTGCATCGGGAGCACGTCGACGGGCACCGGCGTGGTGGTATCGGACGCGCGCTGCACGCGACGCGAGCCGATGATGCTCACCGTGTCGAGCTGCGCTTCGGCCCGCTTTGCGGTGTCGGCCGCAGCCGTTTCCTGCGCGAGCGCGGGGGTCGATGCAACGGCGAGCGCGAGCACGAGCACGATCGCCGTGCACAGCAAAGCGCGACTCGGAAAGTCGGTAAATGGTCCCTGCATGTGTTTCCCCGGTCCTTGATCAAGGTGAATCCCCGGGCGAAATCTACGGTGCGCAACCGGCCTCGTCCATGCACGTCCGTCGGAATGCAGCTGCTGCTGAACCGTTCGGATATGACTGCTTTGCCATCACGCAGCCTTTGCCGCGCGCTGCCTAGCCTCGATTTCGCCCCATCGAACGGACCACGAGCCATGCCTGTTATGCGTATGCGAGTCACGGGTAGCGAAGCCAGCGCGCGCGCCATCGGCAACCTGTTGCAGAGCATCGACGGGGTCGAGCATGTCGAGGAAGTGGCCGACCTGATGCCGCATGCCGATGACGACGACTCGAGCTCATCGGGCTTGACCGACGACCAGGGCCCCGGCGTGCACGAGCTCGAGGTCGAGGCGCCGAACGACCTGGCCGTCAGCCGCGTGCGCGATGCGGTCGAGGCGCTCGCATTCGATCTCGAAGTGATGGTCGAGTTCGAGAACGACGACGACTGGAACAGCTGAGATCACGACCATGCGCGCGCGCGCTTTCCGGACCAATGCAGCGAACCCGGGCGATCGAGGCCCGGTGCGCGCGCCCGCCCGGCTCAATGACCCTGTGGGAGCCTGAGCATGCACGGCCGACCGCACGAAACTTTGCTGTCGGACCGGAGCCCGCGGAGCGC
Source organism: Cognatilysobacter lacus (assembly GCF_008274655.1). Taxonomy (GTDB): domain Bacteria; phylum Pseudomonadota; class Gammaproteobacteria; order Xanthomonadales; family Xanthomonadaceae; genus Cognatilysobacter; species Cognatilysobacter lacus. The sequence continues at coordinate 5,824 of NZ_VTRV01000045.1, forward strand.
AATCGTTTCGATGGCCCCCGCCGTGTTCGGCACCGGCGTGCCGGCGGTCGATGGCATCCGCATCGGCATCGGCGGATGGACCTACGCACCGTGGCGCCACACGTTCTATCCGCAGGGGCTCGTATCGCGGCGCGAGCTTGAATACGCGAGCCGTCGCTTCAGCACGATCGAGATCAACGGTACCTTCTACGGCGCGCGGCGTGCGTCGGAATACGCGCAGTGGCGCGAACAAACGCCACCGGGCTTCGTGTTCTCCGTGAAGGCGCCGCAGCACATCACCCAGCGCGGTCCGCTCGCGCGGTGTGGGAAGGCCGCATGGGCCTTCCTCAACGGCGGGCTGGCTGAACTCGGGGATCGCCTGGGCCCGGTGCTGTGGCACATGCCGCCGAGCCGCCTGTTCGACGCCGACGACCTCGCCGCGTTCCTCGACCTGCTGCCGCGCACGCTAGACGGGCGCCCGTTGCGGCACGTGCTCGAACCGAGCCATCCGAGCTTCCTCGACCCGCGCTACATCGAAATCGCGCGTGCATTCGGCGCAGGCACGGTGGTCACCGATGCGCCGGACATGCCCGCCATCGGCGACGTCACCGGCCATCTCGTCTACGTTCGACTGATGCGTTCGCGCGTGGACCTGCAAGAAGGTTACGAGGCTGCCGAGCTCGACGCGTGGCTGCAGCGCCTTCGACTGTGGTCGCGCGGCGAACAACCCGCGGACGTGCCGCGACTTGTCGAAGCGCCGACCGCGCAGGGTACGCCCGAGGTCTATGCCTACTTCATCGGCGGGGCCAAGCAGCGCAATCCGGCGGCAGCGATGGCGCTGATCGCGCGGCTGTTGCGGCACTAGCGATCGCTACCCGCCGGCTGTTGGACGCCTCGTGCGCGGCGCGGCGCCAGTGGGTTGGGAAGCTCGGCCGCTGCTTCAGCGCATACGCTGGCTCATCGCCACGCTGCCGAGAATCAACGCGCCCGCGATCGCCATGCGTGCCGTCGGTGCCTCGCCCAGCAGCCACCAGGCCCACGCGACGCCGAACAGCGGCACCAGGTACGTGACTGTCGATGTCCGCGCCGGCCCGATCCGTGCGATGAGCCGGTAGTACATGACATACGCAAGCCCGGTGCACACCACGCCGAGCAACGCGACCGACAGCCACGCGTGCATCGACGGCCCGTGCGCCGGCCACTGCGCCATGCCGAATGGCAGCAGCAGGATCGCGCCGCAGGCAAGCGTCGCGGGCGCCACTGCCGTGGGCGGAAGCCCGGTCAGATGCCGGCGCACCAGATGGATGCCGATGCCGTACAGCAGCGCGGCCGTCGAACCCGCGGCGACTGCCAGGCCGATCTCCGCCCCCTGGATTCGCCCGCTCGCCAGCACCACGACGCCCGCGAACCCGGTCGCCAGCGTGAGCGCGCGCCCCATGCCGATGCGCTCGCCGAAGAAGGTCGCTCCGACCAGCGCGGTGAAAAGCACGGTCATTGCATTGCAGATCGCGCCAACGCCGGCGGGCGCCCGTTCCGCGCCCCAGGCAAACAGCAGGAATGGCACTGCGGAATTGATCGCGCCGATCAGCGCGAGCTTGGGCCACAGGCGCAGCGGAAACGCCCCGCGATGGCTCCACAGGAACGGAGCCAGGACGATCGCGCCGAGCGCGAGCCGCAACTCCACCAGCGCCGCGGGCCCGAACTCCGGGGCCGCCACGCGCATGAAGAGGAACGACGCCCCCCAGATCGCGCCCAGCAGGCAGATTTCGAGCGGCGTAGCCCAGGCCCCGGTGCGCGGGGTAATGGCAACGGCGGGGTTGGTAGCGTCGACAGCCATGGTCTTGTCTCCGGGCCGGCCGGCCTGCAACAGGACGGATGCGGATGCCATCCGTGCCGTGCGCGGCACCAGCCGTGAGCGATATTGGGGTTCGACGCCATTGTCGGGTCGCAGGACGCGCGTGCAAGCGCATACTTTCGAGGTCCGCCCCAAATCTGGCTTGAGGCTCGCATGGGTACCCGCGCCGAATGGCTGTCTGCGATCGCCGCCTTCGAGGCGGCCGCGCGCCACCAGAACTTCGCGCACGCCGGCGAAGAACTGCACCTCACCGCGTCGGCGGTCAGCCACCACGTGCGCAAGCTCGAATCGCGCCTCGGGCTGCCGCTGTTCCAGCGCCACGCGCGCGGCGTCGCGCTGACCGCGGCCGGCCGGCAACTCGCCGATGCGGCGAGCAGCTCGCTCGCCGATCTCGAGGACGTGCTGCGAGGACTGAGGGCCGCCAGCGGCGATCACGACCTCGTCCGCATTGCCACGCTCCATTCGTTCACCTGTGCATGGTTGATGCCGCGGCTGCGTTCGTTCTCGGCTGCGCATCCGCACGTGCGACTGAGCTTCGAAACCGGGTTCGCGCTCGCGCGCTTCGACGACAGCGGCCCGGACCTCGCCGTGCGCCACGGCGCCGGGCAGTGGCCGGGCGCGCAGGCGACGCTGCTGATGGAGGAGCACCTGTTCCCCGTCGCCGCGCCTTCGATGCCGGGTGTCGCCGAAGTCGCCACCGCGCGCGACGTCGCCGCGCTCCCGCTGGTGTCCGACAACGCGCGGCAGGGCTGGCCCGACTGGTTCCGCGAGGCCGGCGTGCGTGGCGTCACGCCCGATGAGCGTTATCGCTTCACCGACTCCACGGGCGCGCTCGAAGCGGCGGCCACCGGGTTGGGCGCCGTGCTGGCGCGCGAGCATGTCGTCGCGCCTTACGTCGCGGACGGGCGCCTGGTGCGTCTTCCTGGCCCGGCGCTGCGCGCGCGCTGGGCCTACTACCTGGTGGTTCCGACGCACCGTCGCCTGCGGCCGGCTGCGCACGCGTTCGCCGACTGGCTGCTCGACCAGGCGCGCGTCATTTCCGTGACGGGCTAAACGCTGCGCGCATCGCGTCGCCAGGCGGTCGCCGCCCCACCGATAATGGGTCGATGTCGACGCCCGAAACCCGCCGCGCCTTTGCCCAGATCCACGTCTGCGTGCTGCTCTGGGGCTTCACGGCCATCCTCGGCAAGCTGATCAGCCTGCGCGCGCTGCCGCTGGTGTGGTGGCGCATGCTCTTCGTCGTGATCGTGCTCGCGTGCGTGCCGCGCGTGTGGCGCGGCCTTCGCGCGATGCCGGCGCGGCTCGTGCTCGCCTATGCGGGAATCGGCGTGCTGGTGTCGCTTCACTGGCTGACGTTCTACGGCTCGATCAAGCTTTCCAATGCATCCGTCGGCGCGACGTGCATCGCCCTCGGCACGGTGTTCACCGCGATGGTCGAGCCATGGCTCGCGCGCACGCGATTCCAGCCGCGCGACTTCCTGCTGGGCGTTGCCGTGCTGCCGGGCGTCGCGCTCGTGGTGGGGGGCATCGCACCCGGCATGCGCGCCGGTATCGCCGTGGGAACCCTGTCGGCGTTACTGGTCGCGCTGTTCGGATCGCTCAACAAGCGGCTGGTCGAACATGGCGACGCGCTGACGGTGACCGCGATCGAACTCGCCGCGGGCACCATCGCGCTGACGCTCCTGTCCCCGCTCATGTCGGTGCTCGCGCCCGGCGAAGGGCTGGCGTTCGTGTTGCCCTCGCTGCGCGATACCGGCCTGCTGCTCGTGCTGTCCATTGGATGCACGCTGATCCCGTACGCCCTGTCACTGGTGGCCTTGCGCCACATGAGCGCGTTCGCCGCGCAGCTCGCCGTCAACCTGGAACCTGTCTACGCGATCGTGCTGGCGATCCTGCTGCTGGGCGAGCAGCGCCAGCTCAGCCTCGCCTTCTACGGCGGCGTCGCGATCATCCTCGCGGCGGTGCTCGCGTATCCGCTGATGCATCGGCTGCGGCGTTTCAAGCATCCGGAGATGCTCGCTGCTTCCGAGGCGAAGGGAATGGTCGACTGAGCCGTCGCAAGCCGCCGCCGCGACGCTGCGTCTACGCGATCCGCATCATCAGTGCGGCGCGAATTCCGACTCGTCGAACGTCATGTGGCAGATGTTGAGCTTGTTGCCGTCGAGATCGCGGAAGTAGGCGGCATAGAAGCCCGGGAATCGTTCGCCGGGCGCTCCTTCGTCCGCGGCGCCGAGCGCGAGTGCCTTCGCGTGCAAGGCGTCGACCTGCGCGCGGTCACGTGCCCGCAGCGCCACCATCGTGCCGTTGCCGGCGGTGGCGCTCTGCCTGTCGAACGGAACGGTGATGCCGAGGCCCGCGCCATTCGCGTCGTCGCCGTAGGCGATGTAGGTGCCGGGCTGCTCCATCACCCGCCGGCCGCCGATCAGTGCGAGCAGCTCGTCGTAGAAGCGCGCTGCGCGCGAAAGGTCGTTCGTGCCGAGGGTGGTGTAGGCGATCATCGCGGCGTCCGGCTCTGCGGTGCCGCAATGCTAGCGCGACCGCCGCCCCGCGATGCGACGACGCATGCCACAGACAATCGCCCGCGCGAGCGTCTATGCTCGCCGCGTCCGACGGGGGAAGACATGAACGCCAATACGCAGCACGACATCGCCAAGCTCCTGCTCCGCGTGACGCTGGGCGTGTTGATCCTTTTCCACGGCCTGGCCAAGCTCAACGGCGGCATGGCCGGCATCGTGCACATGGTCGAGGCGCATGGCCTGCCGGGCGCGCTCGGCTACGGCGTGCTGCTCGGCGAAGTGGTCGGCCCGCTGATGCTGATCGCGGGGTTCCACGCGCGCATCGGCGCTGTGTTCGTCTTCGTCAACATGATCGTCGCGGTGCTCCTCGTGCACATGCGACAGTTCGGGGCGTTCAACGACCAGGGCGGCTGGGCGCTCGAACTGCAGGCCATGTACCTGGTGGGCGCGATCGTGGTCGCGCTGATCGGCCCCGGCCGCTACAGCGTCAACGAGCGTTGACAGTGCAGACGCTCGAGTTCGACCTCGAAGGCGAGTTCGTCGAGCTCAACCAGCTGCTCAAGCTGGCCGGCCTCTGCGACAGCGGTGGAGCAGGCAAGCAGATCGTGGCCAGCGGAGCAGTCAGCGTCGACGGCGCGCAGGAGCTGCGCAAGACCGCGAAAATCCGCGCGGGCCAGCAGGTGCGCCTGGGCGACGTCGAGATCCACGTCGTCCGGTCCTGAAACCTACTTCAGCAGCGGGCGCAGCGACGGCCAGAGATGGTCGAGAAGCTGGCCCTGCACCGACGCCACCGGGTGCAGGTTGTCGGGCTGGAACGCGGCGCGCTGCATGATGATCGGCTCGAGGAAGAACGGAACCAGCGCGGCGCCGTCGTTACGCGCCACGCCCGTGTAGGCATTCGCGAACCCGTCGGTGTAGGCGCGACCGAGGTTGGGCGGCATGCGCATGCCGAGCAGGAGCACCTTCGCGCCGCTCGCCTTCGACAATCGTGTCATGCGGTCGAGGTTGGCCTGCATGTCGCGGATCGGCAGGCCGCGCAGGCCGTCGTTCGCGCCCAGCTCGATCACCACCACCGAGGGTCGCACGCGCGCCAGTTCCCGAGGCAGGCGCGACAGGCCGCCGGCCGTGGTCTCGCCACTCACGCTCGCGTTGACTACCTTCCAACCGGGGTTGCTCGACGGCAGGCGCCGACCGAGCAGCGAGACCCAGCCCTGCTGCACGGCGATGCCATAACCGGCCGAGAGCGAATCGCCCATGACCAGGACCGTCTTCGATGTCGAGGCTGCATGTGCATGCTGCGCCGGCGGGCGCGCCTGTACGGGCAGCACCGCGAACAGCGCGATCGCGACCCACAGATGCATCCGCCGTTGAATGCGGCCCGTCATGCCTTCATATGCCTGATTCATCCGTTCCTCCGGCCCTTGCGGCCTTCATGGGAGACATGATGCTCGACGCGACCGTGAACCCTGCCGGAAGGACCGCGCCCGCCTCGCTGGAAGTCGACGCGCTCGGCAAGTCCGTGCCGCTGCCCGCCGGCGACCTGGTGATCCTGCGCGACGTGGCCTTCACGGTCACGCCGGGCGAAGCGGTTGCGGTGGTCGGCGCCTCGGGTTCCGGCAAGAGCACGCTGCTGTCGCTTCTCGCCGGGCTCGACACGCCATCGACGGGGCGCGTGTCGCTCGACGGCCAGCCGCTGTCGACACTCGACGAAGACGGCCGCGCGCGCGTGCGCGGCGAGAAGGTCGGCTTCGTGTTCCAGAATTTCCAGCTGCTGCCGGCGCTCACCGCGCTGGAGAACGTGATGCTGCCGCTGGAGCTTCGCGGCGATGCCGATGCGGCCGGGCCGGCACGCGCGATCCTCGGCCGAGTCGGGCTGGCGGAACGCCTGGGGCACTACCCGCGGCAACTCTCCGGCGGCGAGCAGCAGCGCGTGGCGCTGGCGCGCGCGTTCGTCACCCGGCCCGGCCTTCTGTTCGCCGACGAGCCCACCGGCAACCTCGACACGCGCACCGGCGCCGCGATCATCGAGCTGCTGTTCGAACTCAATGCGCAGGCCGGCACGACGCTTATCCTGGTCACGCACGACGATGCACTCGCCGCGCGCTGCGGCCGCCGCCTTCGGCTCGACGCAGGGCGGCTCGTGGGCGATTCGGCGACCGAACGGTGAGCGGCACGTTCGCGCTTGCGTGGCGTCAGTTGCGTCGCGACCTGCGCGCCGGCGAGGTTCGCATCCTGATCGCGGCCGTCGTGCTGGCGGTGCTGTCGGTCACCGCAGTGGGGTTCGTTACCGACCGCGCCAACCGCGCGCTCGTCATCGAAGCGAATCGCCTGCTCGGTGGCGATGCCGTCGTGCAGGGCGACGGGCCGCCGTCGCAAGCAATCGTGGACGCGGCGCATGCGCCCGGCCTGCGCGTGGCTGAGACACGCGAGCTGACGACCATGGCTTCGGTCGGCGAAGGCGACGCACAGCGACTCAAGCTCGCCGACCTTCGTGCGCTCGGCGAAGGGTTTCCACTGCGGGGTGAATTCCGCCTGGTCGATGCGCGCGGCGCCGAGCAAAGCACGCGTGCGATTCCCGCGGCGGGCACCGCGTGGTTGACGCGCAACGGCGCGCAAGCGCTGGGTGCCCACGTCGGCGATGCAGTCACCCTGGGCGACGCGACGTTCCGGATCGCGGCAGTGGTCGCCCAGGAACCGGACGCATCCACCGATCTTTTCAACATCGCGCCGCGCGTGCTGATCAATCTCGGCGACCTGCCGCGCACGGCGCTCGTGCAGGTGGGCAGCCGCCTCGAATACCGGCTGGTGGTCGCCGGTGACGCGGGCGCGGTGGAGCGCTTTACGGCAGTGGCGAAAGCGGCGCTCGGACGCGGGCAGCGGCTCGAGACGATCGGGAACGCGCGGCCTGAAGTGCGCTCTGCGCTCGACCGCGCCGGGCGTTTCCTGGGGCTCGCGGCAATGGTGTCGGTGATGCTCGCTGCCGTGGCGGTGGCGATGGCGGCGCGCCGACACAGCGAGCGACACCGCGCGGGCGCTGCGGTGATGCGCTGTCTGGGCGCCTCGCAGCGACGCATCGTGGCGATCAATGTCGGCGAGCTCCTGCTGCTGGGTGTGGGCGCGAGTGTCCTCGGCGTGGTGCTTGCCTTCGCGATGCAGTGGGGCGTAGGCCTGTGGCTCGCGCACAAGCTCGCGCTGTCGATTCCACCGGCCGGTCCGCTGCCTGCGCTGCAGGGCCTGTTGCTCGGGCTGGTGGTGTTGATCGCGTTCGGTGCGCCGCCGGTGCTGGCCCTGCGGCGCGTTTCCGCGCTGCGGGTGCTGCGGCGCGATCTCGATCCCGTCGAGCCCAGCGCACTCGTCGTTGGCGCGCTCGGCATTGCCGCACTCGGTGCATTGCTGTGGTGGAAAGCCGGTTCGGCCACGCTCGGCCTGGCGATGCTGGGTGGCGTGGTGGCCACGCTCGCGGTGCTGGCGCTGCTCGCCGGCCTGTTGATCCTCGCGGTGCGCGCGCTGCGAACGCGCATGCGCGGCCCGCTGCGTTACGGGCTGGCAAATGTAAGCCGCCGCGCCGGTACCAGCGTGGCGCAGGTCTGCGCGCTCGGGCTCGGGTTGATGGCGCTGCTGCTGCTCACGTTCGTTCGCACCGATCTGCTCGACCGCTGGCAGCACTCGCTCTCTACCGACGTCCCGAATCGATTCGTCATCAACGTGCAGGACGAACAGGTTGCCGACGTGGGCAGCTTCATTCGCGCGCAGGGCCTGGGGGCGCCTGAACTGGTGCCGATGATTCGTGCACGCCTGACCGGGCGCAACGGCCGCGTCGTAACCGCTGCGAATTACCGTGATGAGGACGCTCGCCATTTGGCCGAGCGGGAATTCAATCTATCGGTGAGTGCGCGTCCGGGCGCCGGGAACCGGATCGTCGCGGGCCAATGGTGGCGCGGCACGCCCGCATCGCCCGAGCTATCGGTCGAGCAACGCTTCGCCGAACGCCTCGGATGGAAGATCGGCGATCGCATCATCTTCGACGTCGCCGGCCAGCCGTTCCGGGCACGCGTCACCTCATTGCGCGAGGTCGACTGGGAGAGTTTCCGTCCGAACTTTTTCGTAGTCGCTTCGCCGCATGCGCTCGACGGTTATGCGGCGAGCTGGATCACCGCGATGCGCGTGCCGGCCACGCAGCCGCGGTTCACCGCCCGTCTTGTCGATCGCTTCCCGAACCTGACCGTGATCGACATCGACGCGGTGCTCGCGCAGGTGCGCGCGACCGGCGACCAGGTGTCCACCGTGGTGCAAGTGGTGTTCTGGTTCGCGCTGGCGGCGGGCGTGCTGGTGCTGCTGGCGGCGGTGACTGCAAGCCAGGACGAACGCCTGCTCGAAGGCGGCGTGATGCGCGTGCTCGGTGCGCGCCGCGGCCAGTTGCGACTTGCGCAGGCATCGGAGTTCATCGCGATCGGGTTGCTGTCGGGCCTCGTCGCGGCGGTCGCCGCATCGGTGCTGTCGGGTGTCGTCGCCGTGCGGGTGTTCGACCTGCCGTGGGCGTTCGACTGGAAGCCGCCGGCCGTCGGTGCGCTCGTCGGTACGTTCGGGGCGCTTGCTGCCGGCCTGTGGGCCACGCGTCGCGTGCTGGATGCACCGCCGTCGACCACGCTTCGCGAACTGCAGGATTGAGTGGGCTTGGCAGGCTCAGTTGGCCTGCACCGCAAGCGCGGACTGGATCAACTGCGCATCGCCACCGCGCGCGATCGCCCACGCGTCGAGGCCGATGCCGCGTACGAGGTTGGGGCTGAGGCGCGCGAGGTCGACTTCAGCGACGCCGAGGTCACGGCAATCGAGTTCGCTGCGTGCATCGAGCACCGCCGCGAGCCGTTCGGCCACGACGTGCATCGTGCCGTCGGTCAACTGGAATGCATGGAGTCGCATGCATCTACCGGGCGGCGTGGCCGCCATCCACAGGCCGCGCCGGGCGGCCGCCGTTTCGCATCGAAGCCGCGATGGGAGTCCCCGGCAACGATGCCGGGGACTCTCTTGCCTCACAGGAGGCGATGTCCGCACCTGGCGGAGTTGCGACGGAGAGCCGCCGCAAAGCAACGCTGCTCCGCCCAACGTTAGAGGTGCGTGATCGCCCCGGACACAAAAAACCCCGGCCGCGAAGACCGGGGTTGGAGAGAAATGCGGCGGCTACGCTCGGCCGACCACGCCCATAAAGTCGGTCGCCACCCGTGACACCGCCGTGAGGAATCGCCGCGCCTGCGGTGCATGGTGCGCGCACAAAGAAACGCCCCGGAAGTTGCGGGGCGCTCAAGAGTCGTTGCCGCGGCGGGCCTGTGCACGGGCGTCGCCGGGGGCCGCTGTCGGTGCCGAAGCTTTGCTTGTCGGCGGCCTTGTCGGGAGCCTGCGACGCACGCGGTTAACCGTCGATGATCCGGCGCGCGCGGATCTGCGTTGTTGAGGGCGGGGCGATCGCTCGCGCGGACTTCGACTCGCGTTTCATGCATGCGTCCCTCGAGTGGCAGCTCACCTCCGGCGACCGCGCCCGGCCGCAGCGTGCACGCGCGACCTTCCACCCGGTCATTGGTCGGTGCGGTTCGCATTGACATTCACGTATGCGCGCACGCAGATCGCTGCACCGCGGCGTGCCGCTTCACTGCTGTTCGCCCGATAGCCCGCTCGCCCTCAAGCGCGGGCGAACCCGCCACCGTGAATCACCGGGCTGCGTTCAACCGCACGTACACGCGTGCCTGCACGAACGGGTCGTAGCCTCCGGCGCCGCGGTCACCGCCGACTGCCACCTTGAGCGACCACGCGGCATCCGGGTCGAAATGCAGGCTGGCAAGCACCTGGGCGCCCTCCGCATGCTGCAGCGGCCCTTCCGCCTCGACCGCCAATCCAAGGTGATCACCGAATCCCCGTCGATAGCCGACGGCGCCACCGGAAACGCTGCCGCCGCTTTCATGCGCGACGTACAGGTTCGCCGCGAAAAGGTTGTCGTCGGGACCGACCTGCGCGCCCAGGCGCGCTTCGGATCTCGAGTCGCCATCGGGTGCGAACGTGCGGGACAGGGTGAGCCCGACCTGCGGACCCGCGTGACCTGGATCGGTCAGGCTGAACTGCACCGACGAGGCCGTACCCGCGTAGCGCCAGCGCTCGCCGCGTGCGCGATCGTATTCACCGTCCAGCTGCAGCGCGATCCGGTCGCTCAGGCCGTAAAGCAGCGAAGGCCCGGCCTGCGTGGCGTGGTCATGCGCGAACGACTGGCGACCGTCCAGCACGAGATAGAGCTCGCCCGGGGTCGGCCCGCCCGGCGAATCCACCACGAGGAAGTCCTCGCCGTGGTCCGCGCGCGCAAGACCGGGCGCCAGGCCCGCGAGTAAGACGCAGGCGAGCAGTGCTGTCTTCATGTCGCGCATCCGCAGGACGGCCGCTGATTGTGCGTGCTGCACCTGCACCGGGCCAGCGCCCCGGGGTCGCCTAGACTCCGCGCAGCCTCCTGGAGCACCGCATGCTGCGAGACGCGAGCATTTCCGATTACCCGCGCATCCTCGAGCTCAACCGGGATTCGGTGGCGGTACTGAGCCCGCTCGATGCGCTGCGGCTCGCGCGCTTGCATGGACAGGCCCACGCGCTTCGCGTAGCCGAACGCGACGGGCGCGTCGATGCATTCCTGCTGACGCTTCGCGAGGGCGCCGATTACGACAGCGAGAACTATCGCTGGTTCGACGCGCGCTACGCCGAGTTCGTCTACGTGGACCGCGTCGTCGTGCACGCCGCGGCGCGGGGCGCCGGGCTCGGGCGCGCGCTGTATGACGAGCTGTTCGCTCGCGCGTGCGCAGACGGCGTGGGACTCGTTTGTTGCGAATTCGACATCGACCCGCCGAACGCCGCTTCGGCGCGTTTCCACGCGCGGCACGGTTTTCGCGAAGACGGGCGGCAGATGCTCGCGAGCGGAAAAGTCGTGAGCATGCAGGTGGCGGTGGTGCCGTAGTGTTCCGCCGGGCGGTGGCACGCGGCGGATCGCGCACCCGCCTGCGCGCGGGCCCGGATGTATGACACGCGGACTTCGCGCGCTGCCGGTCACCGACCACCGCGCCGAGCGACGCTGATCAAGCCGGGTGGCGCGTCGCCCGCGTATCAGGCGCTGATCAGCCGCCCGCTGCAGGCGTCGATACCGCCAGCATCGGCAGGTCGAGGCCCGCTTCCACCGCGCATTGCACGGCGCTCTCGTAACCGGCGTCGGCATGGCGCATCACGCCCGTCGCCGGATCGTTCCACAGCACGCGTGACAGGCGACGGTCGGCGGCCTCGGTGCCATCGCAGACGATCACCACGCCGCTGTGCTGCGAATAGCCCATGCCGACGCCGCCGCCGTGGTGCAGCGACACCCACGTGGCGCCGCCGGCGACGTTGAGCATCGCGTTGAGCAACGGCCAGTCCGACACCGCATCGGACCCGTCCGCCATCGCCTCGGTTTCGCGGTTCGGCGAAGCGACCGAGCCGCTGTCGAGATGGTCGCGCCCGATCACCACCGGCGCCCTCAGTTCGCCGTTGCGCACCATCTCGTTGAACGCGCGACCCAGCTTGTCGCGCAACCCGAGGCCGACCCAGCAGATTCGCGCGGGCAGACCCTGGAAGGCGATGCGCTCGCGCGCCATGTCGAGCCAACGGTGCAGGTGCGGATCGTCCGGGATCAACTCCTTCACTTTCGCATCGGTCTTGTAGATGTCCTCGGGATCGCCGGACAGCGCGACCCAGCGGAACGGGCCGACGCCACGGCAGAACAGCGGCCGCACGTAGGCCGGCACGAAGCCCGGGAAGTCGAACGCGTTCGTGCAGCCTTCGTCGAAGGCCATCTGGCGGATGTTGTTGCCGTAGTCGAACGTCGGAATGCCGGCGTGCTTGAACGCGAGCATCGCCTCGACGTGCACGCGCATCGACTTCTTCGCTTCGTCGCGCACGCGGTCGGGATCGTTCTTCTGCGCGTCGAGCCATTGCTCCACGGTCCAGCCGATCGGCAGATAGCCGTGCACCGGATCGTGCGCGCTGGTCTGGTCGGTGACGGCGTCGGGCCGCACGCCGCGGCGAACCAACTCCGGCAGGATTTCCGCGGCATTGCCGAGCAATGCGATCGACCTCGCCTCGCCGGCCCGCGTGTACTTCGCGATACGTGCCAGCGCGTCGTCGAGGTCGGTTGCCTGCTCGTCGACATAGCGCGTGCGCAGGCGCATGTCGATGCGGGACTGCTGGCATTCGATGTTGAGCGAGCACGCGCCGGCGAGCGTCGCCGCGAGCGGCTGCGCGCCACCCATGCCGCCGAGGCCGGCGGTGAGGATCCATTTGCCGGCGAGATCGCCGCCGTAGTGCTGGCGGCCCATCTCGACGAACGTCTCGTAGGTGCCCTGCACGATGCCCTGCGAGCCGATGTAGATCCACGAGCCGGCCGTCATCTGGCCGTACATCATCAGGCCCTTGCGATCGAGCTCGTTGAAGTGCTCCCACGTGGCCCAGTGCGGCACGAGGTTGGAATTGGCGAGCAGCACGCGCGGCGCGTCGGCATGCGTGCGGAAGATGCCGACCGGCTTGCCCGACTGGATCAGCAGCGTCTGGTCGTCCTCGAGCCGGCGCAGCGATTCGAGGATCGCGTCGAAACATTCCCAGTTGCGCGCGGCGCGGCCGATGCCCCCGTAGACCACGAGCTCCGCCGGATTCTCCGCGACATCCGGATCGAGGTTGTTCTGCAGCATCCGATACGCGGCTTCGGTGAGCCACGACTTGCAGCTGAGCGCGCTGCCGCGCGGCGCGCGAACGGTGCGGGAGGGATCGACGCGCGTGGACATCCTGTACTTCCGGTGCGGTGATCGCCGGATTATCGCATCGCCGGAAACGACGACGCCCGGCGCTGGGCCGGGCGTCGGGTGATACGCACCGCGCTCAGCGCACGGATGGATCGAGCATGCGCAGCGCACTTGCGATGTCGACCTGTCCGGTGGAACGCAGGTCGTCCTGCGTGTACACGCGGCCGGTCTGCATCGAGGTGCAGCGCCCGTCACGCGCCCCGGTCTTGGGCGCGCGTCGGCGGATCAGCGTGCCCGTCTCGCGCAGACAGAAGCGGTCCACCTTCGCGTCCTGCTCCGCGCGCTCGGCGTCGCTTTGCCTCGTAGGCGCCGCGGGAGCCGCGGGCGCGTCCTGCGCCATGACGGGCGCAACGACCGACAGCAGCAGGGTGGCGGCGGCAATGGTGATGCGACGTTTCATGGCGGTCTCCCTCCAGGCAGGCCTCCACCATACGCCGGCGCCGCCCCGCGGGCGCGCACGCGCGCTGCCGGGTTCAGTCAGGATTTGCGCGCCGGACAGCCGCTTGGACGCGCGGCGCGGAAGGCGGCGACTGCCGCGGCGTCCGCATCGGCGCCGGGCGTCCCGCCATCGAAGACGACCTGCCATGTTCCGTGCCGTTGGCGACGCCACACCGACTGGAAGGTACTCAGCCGAGTATGCGTGACGCCGGCGTCCTGCTCTTCGACCAGCGCCGGCCCGGTCGACCAGGCGATGTCGCCCACCACCGTCGTGCGCACCGGATACCACTCCAGCCGGATGCCGTCGCCGCGCACGATCGGCGCCCATGCG
>NZ_VTRV01000046.1 GCF_008274655.1 Cognatilysobacter lacus
GCGGTTCATTTCCTTGATGCCGCCGAGCGACGACAGCAGCTTCTCGCGCTCGCGACGCAGGCAACGGTCGAAACCGGCATCGACTGGCTGAGCCTGCCGCCTGACGCGCCCACTCAGGCGCGCCAGCTCTACCAGCGGCTGCGCGATGCCGATGCGCTCCGCCTCGACGTGCTTGTGGTCGTGCCACCAGCGGGCGACGGACTCGCGGCCGCGCTGCAGGACCGCCTGCGCCGCGCGGCGGGGCTCGGCGACGGCATTGCCGATGCGTCAGACTCGTCGTCATGACGACCGACCGCCTCACGATCACCCGCCCCGACGACTGGCACGTGCACCTGCGCGACGGCGCGATGCTTCGCGACGTGCTCCGCGACACCGCGCGCCAGATGGGCCGCGCGATCGTGATGCCGAACCTGGTGCCGCCGGTGGTGACGAGCGCCGACGCGGCGGGCTATCGCGAGCGGATCCTCGCCGCGCTGCCGGACGGCGCCCCGTTCCAGCCGCTCATGACGCTCTACCTCACCGATGCCACCACGCCCGACGAGATCGAGCGCGCGAAGGCCAGCGGCCTGGTGCACGGCGTGAAGCTGTACCCGGCGAATGCGACCACGAATTCGAGCCGGGGCGTCACCGACCTGCGCAATTGCGCGGCGACGCTCGAGGCGATGCAGGGCATCGGCATGCCCTTGCTCGTGCACGGCGAAGTGACCGATCCGGACATCGACGTGTTCGACCGCGAAGCGGTGTTCATCGATCGCGTGCTGACGCCGCTCGTGCGCGACTTCCCGCAGCTGAAGATCGTGCTCGAGCACATCACCACGACGGCCGCTGCCGAGTTCGTGCACGCCGCGCCTGCGAACATCGGCGCCACGATCACGGCCCACCACCTGCTGCTCAATCGCAATGCGATGTTCGCCGGCGGCCTGCGCCCGCATCACTACTGCCTGCCGGTGTTGAAGCGCGAAGTGCATCGGCGCGCGCTGGTCAGCGCGGCGACGTCCGGGTCGTCGAAGTTCTTCCTCGGCACCGACAGCGCACCGCATTCGAAGCACGCGAAGGAAGCGGCCTGCGGTTGCGCCGGCATCTACACCGCGCATGCGGCGATCGAGCTGTACGCCGAAGCGTTCGATGCCGCCGGCGCGCTCGACCGCCTGGAAGCCTTCGCCAGCTTCCACGGCGCCGACTTCTACGGCCTGCCGCGCAACACCGGGACGATCACGCTTGAACGTGCGTCGACGCCGGTGCCGGAGACCCTGCCGGTCGGCGGACATGACCTCGTGCCCTTCAGGGCCGGGACGACGGTTGCCTGGCGAATATCCCCGGGCTGAAGGTCCGACGCGCGCAGGCGCCGCCGAGCGTCGCTGCCACCCGTTCATTTTCCAGCCAGCCACTGGCGGCCGTAGTCGATAGGCTCCCCGGTTTTCCACTGCGGGACTTCCCATGTCGACCACCGGGCCGGGCGCGTCGCTGCGCACGACGATTCCGATCGCGCCTTCGCTCGATTCCACGCTCGCCACCGCGCGCATGCCGCGCCGCGAACGCACGGTGGAGCGACGCACGCTGCCGGTCACGGTGCTCGCGATCCTGCTGGGCATCATCGCGGCCTACGTCGCGAAGGCGCTGACCGCGCTGATCGGGCTGGTCACCAACCTTGCGTTCTTCGGACGCATCGACACCGCGCTGGTGGAGCCTGCCGGCCACCACCTCGGGGCGTGGGTGATCGTGCTTCCGATCGCCGGCGGGCTGGTCGTCGGCGTGATGGCCCGCTGGGGCAGCAAGGCGATCCGCGGTCATGGCATTCCCGAGGCGATGGAACAGGTGCTGCTCAACGAAAGCCGCATTCCCCCACGCATGACGTGGCTCAAGCCGCTGTCGTCAGCGGTGGCAATCGGCACCGGCGGGCCGTTCGGCGCCGAAGGCCCGATCATTGCCACCGGTGGTGCGATCGGCTCGTTGCTGGGACAGGTGCTGCATGTCACGGCGGACGAGCGCAAGACGCTGCTCGCCGCAGGCGCGGCCGCAGGCATGGCCGCCATCTTCAGCGCGCCGGTGTCTGCGGTGCTTCTTGCAGTCGAGCTGTTGCTGTTCGAACGTCGTGCGCGCTCGCTGATCCCTGTTGCTCTCGCCACGGTCACGGCGACCGGTATCCGCTATGCGCTGGAAGGAAGCGCCGCCGTATTTCCGATGCAGCCGATTTCGCCGGCCACGTTGCCCGCACTCGCGTTGTATGTCGCGCTCGGCGCGGTGGTCGGGATCGCCAGCGTGGCGGTCACGCGGCTCACCTACGGCATCGAGGACGCGTTCGAGAGGCTGCCGATCCACTGGATGTGGTGGCCGGCGATCGGCGGGCTCGCAGTCGGGCTCATCGGCTATGCGGTTCCGCAGACGCTGGGCGTGGGCTACGCGAACATCGAGCAGATCCTGTCCGGCCATACGACGCTCGCGTTCCTCGCCTTGCTCTGCGTGGCCAAGCTGGCTTCCTGGTCCATCGCGCTCGGCAGCGGAACCTCGGGCGGCACGCTCGCCCCGCTGTTCACCATCGGCGGCGCGTTCGGTGCCGCGGCAGGCATCGCGCTGGCGTCGATACCGGGCTCGGACGTCGATCCGCGCGTCGCCGCGCTGGTCGGCATGGCGGCGATGTTCGCCGGCGCGTCGCGCGCGGTGCTGACGTCGGTGGTGTTCGCCTTCGAGATCACCCAGCAGCCGCACGGCCTGTTGCCGTTGCTCGCTGGCTGCATGACCGCGTATCTCGTTTCCGGCCAGCTGATGGGCAACAGCATCATGACCGAGAAGATCGCGCGTCGCGGCGTACGCGTGCCGAGCGAATACGGGGCCGATTATCTCGATCGCATCACCGTCGGCGACGCCTGCACGCGCGAAGTGGTGACGCTGCCCGCCGCGCAGCTGCTTGCGACCACGCGCGCCTGGCTATTCAGTGGCGATCCCGATGCCGGCCACCAGGGTTACCCGATCGTGGAAGCCGATGGGCGCCTGGTCGGCGTGCTGACGCGCCGTGACCTGATCGGCCCCGCGGAGCGCGGCGCGGAACCCTTGCGCGCGCTGGTGACGCGCGCGCCTGCCGTCGTCGGCGAGGACCACTCGTTGCGCGAAGCCGCTGATCACATGGTGGACGAGGATATCGGCCGCCTGGTCGTCGTCGACGCCGCCGAACCGACACGGATGACCGGGTTCATCACTCGCGGCGACCTGTTGGCCGCACATGCGCGGCGGCTGCGCGAGTCGCGCGAAGTCGGGCGCGCATGGAACCTCCGTGCGACGCGCGCTCCCGCCGGCCCGACGCCTTAGCGACGTCGGTATGTCGTGGCCGCGCCTGCGCGGACCGTCGCCCGGCCGCCACGTCGAGCGCGCGACGGAAGCGCTCGGCGGATCGGGCGTTGCAGCGGATGGCGCGGAGCGCGCAAGTAGCCACGCGCATCGGGTGCAACGCCACGCGCCGGAAGCTGCACCGGACTCGCGGCCTGCAGCTCAGGGCTGATGGCCCGAACGACGTCGTCGACGCGAGACTTCGCGGGCCACGACTCGATCGGCTACTTACGAATGGACCCACGGCATTCCGCTGCGCGGCAGGCGCATGCGGTCGCCGCCGTGACAGGCGCTCGCCTCAGTCGCCCGCGCGTATGAAATCGGTATAGAAGAACCGCCCGTCCCGCAGCACCTGCTCGCCGGCCCGGACCGCGATCGAGCCGACGAACATCGGGCCGCCGACCACCAGCGTGTGGAACTCGCCGTTCTCGCCGCACGGATCGCATCCGGCGGGCAAGTCCGCGAGCAGCAGGTCGTCGAAGGTGCGCCCCGAGAACGATGCATCGATCTGCTGCGTATCCACGCAGCACAGATAGGCGCGCAGCCCGCCCGCGATCATCTCCCGTGCCAGTGACGCGGTGTCGGCGCCGAACAGCGGCGTCTCCACGCGCCAGCCGAGCTTCGCAAGCGACGCCTCGCGCCAGGCGCGCACGTCGGCGAGGAACAGATCGCCGAAGGCGACGGTATCGAGCGTCGGCCAGCGCGACCTTGCGCGCTCGAGCGCATCGGCGATCGCCACCTCGTAGCGCTCGTTGTCGCAAAGCGGCTCGATGGCCGCTTCGACCAGTGGCAGCCCGGTGGCGTCGGCCTGTGCCTGCAGGACATCGCGGCGGATGCCGTGCATCGCGATGCGGTCGACGCCTGTGTTGACGGTCGTCAGCAGCCCGACCACCTCGACGTCGCCGCGCATGCGCATGACGTGCAACGACCACGCGGCGTCCTTGCCGCCACTCCAGGACAGCAGCACGGCGCGACGCGCGGGTGTGCTCATCGTATGGCGTCGCCTGTGCGCATCGTGGCTCTGACGCGCGCCGGCTCAGGCCGCGGTGACGTCACGCAGCTGCCAGGCGCTGCCAGCGAGCAGGCGCAGGCGATGGCGCACGATCTCGCCCGGCAGCGTCGTGGTCAGCACCAGGTCGATCGAGAGGTCGTGCTGTTCGCCCTTCACTACGGCGTTCGGATCGCTTGCACCCAGGGCGGCGTCCACGCCGTCCGGATCGTCCTGCGCGCCGCGCCAGCGATCGAAGATCTCGGTGGTGCGCATCGCGCGCTGCAGTTGCTCGGCGAAGCCGTCGGCGCCATGCGCGCTGAAGGACATCGACGAGTCGCTGCCGCGGGCGGCGGCGCCATCGGGCAGACGGATGTAGTAGCGCGTCGGCATGTAGGACTCCTGCGGGATTCGCGTTCAGTGTATTCAGCATGCCACGGAGCGGCCGTGAAATCGGCGTCGTGCAATGCAGGACGACCCGCTCGAGGCGGGCCGTCCTGCTTGCGTTCCGTGCGGGACCGGTCAGTCGCGATCGGCGCCGGCGCTGGCTTCCTGCCCGAAGCTGCGACCGTCGCTGCCGCGCTGCCAGAAGAACACGGGCGCGGCTTCGTTGCGCCCGCCGATTTCCTTCATGTCGGCATCGACGTCGAACAGCCGGCCGTTGACCATCACGTAGCGCGTGTCGATCGTGCTGCGGATGTTGTCGAGCGGGTTCGAGTTGAGGACGACGAGGTCGGCCTTCTTGCCGACTTCGAGCGAGCCGATCTGCTTCGACATGCCGAGGTAATCGGCGCCGTCGATGGTGGCGGCGCGAAGTGCCTCGAAGTTGCTGAAGCCGCCCTGCGTCAGCATCCAGATCTCCCAGTTCGGCGACAGGCCCTGCAACTGGCCGTGACCGCCCACCTGGATGCCGATGCCGGCGTCGCGCATCTTCTTCGCCGACTTCGCGATCTCGATGTGCCAGTAATCCCAGTCGGGCGCGACTTCGCGACGGATGCTGCGTGCGTCGAGCGTCTCGCGCGGGAAGAAGCGCGCAAGCTTGTTGTCGTCCCACACGTTGTCATGTGCGTACCACCAGTATTCGCCCGACAGCCCGCCGTAGGTCACCACCAGCGTCGGCGTGTTGCGCACGTCGGTCTGCGACCACACGCCGAGCACGTCCTTGTACAGCGGCGCGACCGGGATGTTGTGCTCGATGCCGGTCACGCCGTCGAGCACCATCGGCATGTTGTGGTTGAACGTGGAGCCGCCTTCTTCCACGACGAGCAGGCCGAGTTCGCGCGCGGCCTGGTCGATCTGCTGGTGCTGGTCGCGGCGCGGCTGGTTGTAGCTCTTCACCGAGAACGCGCCGATCGCCTTCATGCGGCGCAGGTGGCTGCGCGCGTCGTCCAGCGAATTGACCACCGCCTTGAAGTCGCCGTCGGCGCCGTAGAGGATCGTGCCGGTGGAGAACATGCGTGGGCCGACCATCTTTCCGGCCTTGAGCAGTTCGGACTGCGAGAACACGAACTCGCTGCTGGCCGACGGGTCGTGCGCGGTGGTGATGCCGAACGCGAGGTTCGTGTAGTACGCCCAGTTCTGCTGCGGCACCACGCCCGAGCCGAAGTTCGCGGCATGCGCATGCACGTCGACATAGCCGGGCACGATGGTCTTCCCGTGCGCGTCGATGGTGCGCGCGCCGGCCGGCACGGTGACCTGCGACGCGGGGCCGATCGCGGCGATGTGGTCGCCGTCGACCACCACCGTGCCGTCGTCGATCACGTCCCGGGTCGTATTCGCGTCGCGCATGGTGACGATGCGCGCGTGGGTGAACGCGACGGCGCCCGCGGGTGCGTACACCGATTGCGTCAGCCCGACCGGAATACCGCCGTCGTTGCTCGGCTTCGGCAGGTCCTTTGGCGCGCCCGGCAGGAACGCAAAGCTCTGGGTGAGGTCGCGCGAGAAGTAGCGGTCACCCATCATCCAGTGCAGCGACTTCGAGTCGGCCGCCCAGTGCAGGTAGCTGCCGACGTCCGCGCTCACCTGCGTCACCGGCACCGCCTTGCTGTCCTTCGACAGTTCGATCGACTGGCCGGTTTCCACCAGCGGCGCGACGTAGGCATTGAACAGCTCGGTGAACGCGACCCACTTGCCGTCGGGGCTGATCGTCACCGTGTCGGGATACTTGAGGTTGAAGACTTCGCGAGGCGCTTCGGCATTGAGGCCGATCGACATCAGCTTCTTCTTCAGCCCGCCGCCAGTGAAGTAGTACACGCGCGTGCCATCCGCGCTGAACTGCGGCGCGTCGCCTTCGTCGGCGATGCGCTTGGCGCCGCTGCCGTCGGCGTTCATGACGTAGATGCCGGTGTCGTTGCTCCACGTCGAGCCGGTCATGCCGCTGCCGCCGGACTTCGTATAGACGATGCGGCGGCCGTCCGGCGAAAAGCGCGGGCCGTAGTAGTAACCCTTCTCGGCGGTGAGCTTGCGGCCGGCGCCGGTACCGGATGCGTCGCGCAGCCAGATCGCGGACAGGCCGTCGTCGGACCACGTGGTGTAGAGCAGCTTGCTGCCGTTCGCGCTGAAGCTCGGCTGGTATTCGTACACGCCGGTGTTCGACGTGAGGCGCTCGGGCGTGCCGTTGGGCAGGGTCTTGCGCCACAGCTGGCCGACGGCATTGAACACCAGCGTCTTCCCGTCGGCGCTGGTGGCGACGTCGCGGATCATCTTCGGCGTGAAGCTGCCCGATTCGATCTCGTGCGTGAAGCGCAGCGGTGCGGTGACGGTCTGCTCGACGTCGGCGGTGAACGGGATGTTGTTCGGCTTGCCGCTGGCCATGTCGACGCGCCACAGCTTGCCCTGCGCCCACACCACCACGGACTTCGAATCCGGGGTCCAGTTGAAGTCGCTGTACGGGCCGAAGATCGCCCACGCCTCCTGCTGGTCATGCGACAGGCCGTCCCACACCGCGCGCACCTGACCGCTCTTGAGGTCGAGCACGTGCAGCACGGACTTGTCGCGGATGCGCTTGACGAAGGCGAGCGATTTGCCGTCGGGCGACGGCTGCGGCCGCATCGCGCCACCCGGGGTGTCGATCAGCGTGTCGACGTGGCCGTTGCGGCGGTCGAGGCGCTTGATCGCATAGATGACGCCGTGCGGGTCCTTGTTGTACTGGAACGTCGGCCCGGGGCTCACGTCCTCGCTGAAGTAGACGTAGCGACCGTCGGGTGACACCGCCGGCTCGCCGAGATCCTGCTGGTCGTTCTTCTGCTTGGTCAGCTGGATGCCGGTACCGCCGCCGGCCACGTGGTACATCCACAGCTCGCCGGCGCCGAGCGAGCGCTCGCCGGTGAAATGCTTGCGGCCGATCAGGAACTGCCCGTCCGGCGTCCACGCGGCGTTGTTGAGCAGGCGGAAGTCCTCCTTCGTCACCTGCACGGCGCCGCTGCCGTCGGTGCGCATCCGCCAGAGGTTGTTGCCGCCGCCGCGATCGGAGGTGAACGCGATCTGCGTGCCGTCGGGGGAGAAGCGCGGTTGCACGTCCCAGGCCGGGCCCGAGGTGATGCGCGTCGCCTTGCCGCCACCGATCGGCAGCAGGTACACGTCGCCCATCATCGAGAACACGAGGCGATCGCCCTTGGGCGAGACGTCGACGTCCAGCCACGTGCCTTCGTCGGTGGTGAAGCGCACGGTCTTGGTCGGGCCGTGCGGGGCGTTGACGTCCCACTTCGACGCGTCGGCGTCGTCGCCGGGCTTGGCGCGGCCGCGCTGGGCCTGCCCGGGGTCGTCCGCCTTGGGCACGCCCGCGGGGTTGAGCGCGTCCTGCTCGAGTTGCGTGTCGGGGGGAGGCGGCGGTGTGTCGCCTTTCTGCGCGGTCTGCGCGAGGGCGGACGAGCCGATCGAGAGCGCGCCGGCAAGCGCGACGAAGAGCAGGGTGCGGCTGGGATTCATGGCATCGACGGGAAGGGAAACCCGTCGACGGTACCCTTTGTGGCAGGCGCGCGGACCGGGCCGGAAGTCAGGCCGGCGTGACGCGCGTCGCGGGACTCAATCCCAGGCCGGCGCGTCGGAGGCGAAGCCCATCGTCAGCGAACCGCGGCCGGTGTTGACCATGCCCGTGAGGCTCATGAGGCTTTCGAACACCTCGACCTTGTGCGCGCGGCACGATTCCATCAGGTCGGCATAGCCTGGCAGGCGTCGCATTTCATCGAGCAGGCCGCCGTAGCTGAGCGTCAGCGTGGGCGTGAGCAGCTTGCCGTCGCGCACGCGCCTTGCGGCGAAGCCGAACAGCTTTTCCGCCGCGTTGTCGAACCCCTTCACTTTGGCGACGGGCCCGGTCTGGCCACGGTTGCAGTGCAAGATCGGCTTGATGTCGAGCGCGCTGCCGAGCGTGGCGGAAAGCAGGCTCACGCTGCGGTCGCCACGATGACGCGTGCGCGCGCGCAGGTAGTTGAGCTCCCGCGTCACCATGTAGGCCTGCGTGTTCAGGGCCACCTGCTCGAGGCGCGCACGCATCTTCGGCGCGCCTTCCTGTGCGTCGCGCAGCCGTACGGCTTCGACCGCGGCGACCGCCTGCCCGGCGAACACGCTCTGCGTATCGATCACGCGCAACGAGAACGGCGTGGTGATCCCGGCCGCGGTACGCGGGCCCTTGTAATCGTTGAGGATCGCGAAGCTGGCCTGCTGCGCGTTGTCGTGCACGGGGCTGCGCGACTTCGCGATCGTCATGCAGAAGACGTAGTCGTAGTCGATGACCAGCTTGCGCAGGAACAGGTCCTGCACCTGCTGAACGCTGAAGGGCTGCGTTTCCGCCTTGGCCATCAGTTCGTCGGATTTGTTCTCGAGGAACTCGAGGCTCGCCTGCTCGTTGCGCTGGTCTGCGAGCACCGCGTCGCCGATGCGCACGGTGATCGGAAGGATGGTGAGCTCGTGTTGCTGGATGTACTCGAGCGGCAGGTCACAGGCCGAGTCGACTACGAGACCGATGCGCATGGAATTTGCCCCCTGTGGCCTGTTAACGCTTCATCGCGGACAGGAGTATCGGCCTGTCCACCGGTTCCTTGAACACTACGGGTCGACGTTTGATGCAGATGCGGCGTAGCGGTTCAGCATGCGGTTGCGTACGTTGGCGCGGATCGTCAGTGCCACGCGCCGAGGATGGCGCCGTAAAGCGTGAACTGGACCACGTGGTAGCCGCCGTCGATCAGCCACAGCAGCAGAGGCCGTGGCGCCAGCGCGTAGTTGATGCCGAAACTGGTGGCCACGAACAGTAGGCCGATGAGCGCGCCCAAGCCGGCGCCGTGGAGCGCATCGACGCCTGCGGGCAATGCAAGCGCCATCGCGGCCGCAGTAACCAGGCTGAGCACGAAGGCGATCGCGAACGGGCGTGCACCGTGCGGCGTGCGCGCGGTCGGGTCGATGCCCATCGCGCGGCCCCAGGCTTTCACGAACAGCGGGCCATACCAGAGGCCGCCGAGCATGAACGCCGACGCCGCGGCGACCAGCACTGGTAGCGGATGGATCGAGTCGAATGCGGTCATACGGTCCCGGTCGAGTGGCGCCCCGCGCGGCCGGGCAAGCATACGCCTGTGCGCCGCGTCACGAAAAAGGCCGCCCAGACTCGCGTCGGGCGGCCTCGTTCGCGGCGCATGGCTCAGCGACGGTGGTCGGGTACGTCGTAGGCGCGCGGCATCGCGCCCTTTGGCGCCATGTAACGGTCGCGCAGTTCTGTCTGGCGGCTACGCATGCTGATCGCGCGGCCGTCGAACCAGACCTGCTTCGCCACGTTGGCGACGTCGAGCGGATCGCCCGTCCACAGCACCAGGTCCGCGCGCTGGCCGACCGCGATCGACCCCGTGTCACGAACGCCGAACACCTCGGCCGGCACGCGGGTGAGCGCGGCGAGGCCGTCCTCCCAGGGCAGGCCGTTGGCCACCGCGTTGCCAGCCAGCTGCCGCGTGTTGCGTGCGTTGTGGGTCGGGTTCTCGCCGCCCTGCACGATGCCGACGGTCACGCCGGCCTGGCGCAGGATCGCCGCATTGTCCATGCGGGCGCCGATCTGGTCGAAGCTCGCCGGAAGATCCGCAAGCGGGTCGACGAACACCGGCACCTTCGCGGCCGCGAGCTCGTGCGCGACGCGCCAGGCTTCCGCGCCGCCCACCACGCCCACGCGCAGGTGCTGCCGCGCGGCGAACTTCAGCAACTGGTGGATATCCGCCGCACGGTCGACCTCGAACATCACCAGCCCGCCCCCGTGCGCGAACCGGGCAAGCGTGGCGCGACCCGCCGGGGTCAGGCTGGCGACGCTGGTGTTGGCCGGGATATGGCCGCGTGCTTCGTCGAGCCACTGCTCGAGCAACATCCACTGAGCCGCGCGCGACTGCCCGGTCTGCTCCGCGCTCTGGCTGCCGAGTGCCACGAACAGCACGCGCGGGCCCACCGGATCCGGCGAGCCGTCCATGCGCACCATGCCGCCCTGGCCGAGGATGATCGAGCCGCCCTCGGCGAGGCCCGGCATCAGCATCGTTTCGCCGACGCCCTCGATGCGCGTCACCGGCACCGCGGACGCGTCCGGGCTGAAGGCCAGGGTCACGTCGAACTCGGGTCGCACCACCATCTCGTGGGTCTTGCGCCCGAGGCCCAGGTCGGCGTCGACGGTCGATTCCTCGCCCGAGACTTCCTCGATGCCGAGGTGGGTGAGGCCGCCGAACAGTGCGGGCGTCACCGGCGCGCCGTGGGCGTCGACCGTCTGCACGCCCGCGGGCGCGGCGAGGCTCGTGCCGACGGCTGCGATGCGACCGCCGCGGACCAGGATGTCGGCGTGCTGCAGCGTTCCGCGCGCGGTGGCGGTGTGCACCGTGGCATCGCGGATCAGAAGTTCCTGCGCGGGGGCCTGCGTCGCCAGTGCGAGCAGCACCGCGCCTGCGAGCGTGGACAACCGGCTCATCGCACGCCTCCCGTGGGCGCGGCGCCCTGGCCGAGCATGAAATCCGAGACCGGCTGGCGCGACGGATCCTTGCGGTCGTACACGCGCGCGCCGTCGATATAGACCTGTTCGGCGTGCGCGTAGCTGCTGAAGGGCGTGCCGTTCCACACCACCACGTCGGCCATCTTGCCGGCCTCGAGCGTGCCGGTCTTGTCCAGGATGCCGAGCGCCTTGGCGGGGTTCTTCGTGAGCCAGAGGATGGCGTGCTCCGGCGCGATGTCCATGCCGGCGAGCTTCGCGTGCGCCATCACCTTCGCCGCTTCCTGGTTGAGGCGCTGGATGCCTTCCTCCGAATCGGAATGCACGATCGCGCAGCTGCCCTGCGGGCGGTCGACCAGCGCGATGTTTTCCTGGATGCCGTCGTAGGCCTCCATCTTGAAGCCCCACCAGTCGGCCCACATCGCGCCGCAGACACCTTCGGCGGCGAGGCGGTCGGCAATCTTGTAGGCCTCGACGGCATGGTGGAACGCGGCCACCTTGAAGCCGAATTCCTTGGCGAGGTCGAGCATCGTCGCCATCTCGTCGGCGCGATAGCAGTGGATGTGCACGCGGATGTCGCCGTTGATCGCGCCGGCCAGCGTGTCCATCTTCAGGTCGCGCTTGCCGCCGGTGGCGTTTTCCGAGTCGGCCTTCGGTTCGTCCGACCACCAGTGCTTCTTCTCCGGAGGCGGGGCGGGCCGGTTCTTGCGGATGTACTCGGTGGCGTCGATGAAGGCGGCGCGGTAGCCGGCCACGTTGCCCATGCGCGTTGACGGGCCGCCCTTCTGGCCATACACGCGCTTCGGATTTTCGCCGCACGCCATCTTCAGGCCCCATGGCGCGCCCGGGAACTTCATGCCCTGGTACGTGGTGGACGGCACGTTCTTGAGCGTGACGCCGCGGCCGCCGATCAGGTTCGCCGAGCCCGGCAGGATCTGCAGCGAGGTGATTCCGCCGGCCAGCGCGGTGAGGAAGCCCGGGTCCTGCGGCCAGATCGAATGCTCGGCCCACACATTCGGCGTGGTCGGGCTGGTGGCTTCGTTGCCGTCGGACTGCGCGCTCACCGCCGGGCTCGCGTACACGCCCAGATGCGAATGCACGTCGATGATGCCGGGCGTTACCCATTTGCCCGTGCCGTCCACGACGGTCGCGTCGGCCGGCGCTTCGAGCCCGCGGCCCACGCCGACGATCGCGCCGTCGCGCATCAGTACGTCGGCGCCGTCGAGTCGTTCGCCGGTGCCGGTCAGCACGGTCGCATTGCGGATCAGCACGGGCCCGAACGGGACACGCGTGTAGGTGCTGGGATACGGGTCCTGCACGAAGCGCGACGGCGCCTTGGCGGCGCCGGCGGCGATCGGCGCGATCAGCGCGACCGTGCAGATGAACGAAGCAAACGTCTTGAGCATGGAGGTTCCCGCGAGTCAGCCGACGACCCTAGCCCGGCGTCGTCTCCCCGTCTCCATGACCTAAGTCATGCCGAAGCGCACGCAGGTGGCGTTTTGCGCAACGCGTCGCAGGGGATGCAGCGCGGCGGGCCGCGCCCGCGGCGTGCGACCATTCGCAAAAAAAGGACTCATGTCGATGAAAGACAAGCAAGAGATCGTGGCCAACTGGCTGCCGCGCTACACCGGCGTCGCGCTGGAGGACTTCGGCCAGCACGTGCTGCTGACGAATTTCGGTGGCTACCTGCACGTGTTCGCGCGCCTGATGGGCGCCGAGGTGGTGGGCCTCGACCGGCCGATGCCCAGCGCCACCGCCGACGGCATCACCATGATCAATTTCGGCATGGGCAGCCCGAACGCGGCGACGCTGATGGACCTGCTCTCGGCCATCGACCCCAAGGCCGTGCTGTTCCTCGGCAAGTGCGGGGGCCTCAAGCGCAAGACCGTGCTGGGCGACCTGGTGCTGCCGATCGCGGCGATCCGCGGCGAGGGCACGTCGAACGACTACATGCCTCCCGAGGTGCCCGCACTTCCCGCGTTCGCCCTGCAGCGCGCGGTGTCGACGATGATCCGCGACCTCGGCCACGACTACTGGACCGGCACCGTCTACACCACCAACCGCCGCGTGTGGGAACACGACGAGGCGTTCAAGGAATACCTGCGCAAGCTGCGCTGCATGGCCATCGACATGGAGACGGCGACCATCTTCGCCGCCGGCTTCGCCAATCGCATTCCGTGCGGCGCGCTGCTGCTGGTCTCGGACGCGCCGATGACGCCGGAAGGCGTGAAAACCGCGGCTTCGGACGCGCGCGTCACCGCCGATTTCGTCGACAACCACATCCAGGTCGGGATCGAGGCGCTGCGGCTGATCCGTCGCCACGGCAAGTCGGTGAAGCACCTGCGCTTCGACGAATGAACACGGCCCGCCGGTAACCGACGGGCGGTTTTCAACGTCGCGATCGCTGAGATGCCCCATCTGCAGACTGTCACACCAGACAGGAGCAGGACATGGAGCAGGCCTTCCTGGTGGCCCTCGGCGCGGCGCTGACGTGGGCTTTCTACTTCGTGCAACGGCATGTCGAGCGGCGCCACACCACCGAGGCGATCGAGCGCAGCCAGAAACTGCTGGCGCTCAAGCAGGGCCTTGAAGGCGCGAAGACCAGCCTGGGTGACCTGCAGCGATTCGAGAACGGTCTCGTCGGCAAGGCGCAGGTGGCCGTGGAGATGGCGGACGGCTATCTCGCACGCGCCGAGGAAGTGGTCGAGCGCGGCGCGGTCGACGTGCTGCAGGATGACGAATTCACCGCACAGGCCCGCGAGCGCCTGCTGTTCGCTGATGCGAAGCTGCGTCGCGTGGTCGCACGCCTGCGTTCACAACTCGACGCAGACGGCCAGGCCTCATTCGATCGCACGCACATGCTGTGGCTCGCCTTCCGCGACCGCCACGCGCTTTTCATCGCGCAGTCGTACGCGCGCGGGCCGATTCGTGCGCTGATCCAGGCGGTCACGCTGGAAAGCCTGACGATGGCGTGGATCGCGGAGCTCGAGACGCAGCTTGGCGAGTGAGGCGATCATGCGACGGGGTCGCAGCTTTGCAGCCGGACGATCCCGTGCCCGGCTACGCTGCGATCATGCCCGGGCGGCCGCCACCGCCGGTATCGAGGAGCATCGCACCATGACTGTTGAAATCTCCACGCCGAGCGACGTGATCGGATTCTGGCGCGAGGCCGGGCCGTCGAAATGGTTCGCGCGCGACGACGCCTTCGACCTGCAGTGCCAGGGCCTGCTCAGCCTGCACTTCGCCGCCGCGCGCGGCGATCTCGACGCCTGGCGCAACGACGCCGCCGGCTTGCTCGCGCTGCTGGTCCTGCTCGACCAGATTCCACGCAACGTGTTCCGCGGCAGCGCGCATTCGTATGCGACCGACCCGCTCGCGAAATCGCTCGCGGTGCACGCCATCGCCGCGGGCTTCGACCTCGCCACGGACGAGCCACTGCGAATGTTCTTCTACCTGCCGTTCGAGCATTCCGAGTCGCTCGACGATCAGCGGCTCGCGCTGCAGTTGCATCGCGAGCGGCTGACGACGCCCGATGCCGATCGCTGGGCGAGGCTGCACCTGGACATCATCGAACGCTTCGGGCGCTTTCCGCATCGCAATGCCGCGCTCGGGCGCGAGTCGACGCCCGCCGAGCGCGCCTTCCTCGCCGAGGGCGGATTCGCGGGCTGACGCCACGAACGTGCCCCTGTACGCACCCGGCGAACGCGTCCGGGCTCGCGTGCATTGTCCCCATTCGCCGCAGACCCGAGCCCCACGAAAGAACGGCCGCCGAGGCGGCCGTCCCGTGTGTCCACCGCACGTGCTGACTCAGTAACGCGGTACCGCGGGGTCCACCTGCTCCGACCACGCATCGATGCCGCCGTCGACATTGTGCAGACGGGTGAAGCCCAGCCGGTGGAAATGCTCCGCTACCGCCGCGCTGCGGCGGCCGTGGTGGCAGAGGAAGGCGAGCGGCGTGTCCTTCGGCAGGTTCTCGAGTTCCGCGGCGGCGTCGCCGTCCATCACCGAGAACGGCACGCGCACGGACGCAATCGTGCGTTCCTCCGCCGGGCGCACGTCCACCAGCGTCAGCGCGCCGTCGCCGAGCATGCGCGCGGCCTCGGCAGCGCTGATCGACTTCACCGTCTTCGCATTGGGGTTGTCGATCACCAGCCCGCGGCCGCGCTCGTCGTCGACCCAGTCGATTCGCAGGCCGTTCGCGCGCGACGCGCTCGCGAGGTCGAACTGCGCGCGGATGCCGTCGACGTCGGTGGCGATCGCCTGCGGGTCGATCGGGCCCATTTGCAGCTGCGCGCGGTGATCGGCGTCGACCGACACCTGCAGCGCGTAGCCGGGGCCGGCGCCTGCGATGGCTTCGCGCAGCATCTTCGCGGCGGCGGGCGTGATCTCGATGGACGGCGGCGTGCGGTCCGGCGCCTGCACGCCGAGCAGCGCATGCAACTCGCCGGAGTTCGCCATCTGCATGACGATGTCGCTGCCGCCGACGAGTTCGTGGTCGATGTACAGCTGCGGAATCGTCGGCCAGTCCCCATAGGCCTTGATGCCCTCGCGGATTTCGGCATCCGCCAGCACGTTCACGTGCGCGTAGTCGATGCCGAGGCCATCGAGCACGCCCACGGCTTTCGCGGAGAAGCCGCATTGCGGCATGGACGGATCGCCCTTCATGAAGAGGACGACGCGATTGCTCTGCAGCAGCGAATCGATACGGGCGCGCAGGGCGGGTTCGAGTGACATGGCGGTAATCTTGAGGAAAGCGAACCGTCATTCTACGGCGGCGGCCCCGTAAGCCCGCGTGGCATTATCCGCAGATGAGCGTTCCAGCCATCGCCGTCCACCGCGTCCCGCGGCATCCCAATGCCTGGTGGGTCGTATTGCTGCTGGCGCACTGGCTGGTCGCGTGGCTGTGGTGGAGCTATGGCTGGCAGGTCGCGCTGCCGCTTCTGGCGGTAACCCACCTGGCGATGGTGTGGGGCACGTTGCGGCCGGATTCACGGCTTTTCGGCCCGGCGCTGACCCGTGTCGCGACCGATCAGCGCGTGCTGTGGCTGACCATCGACGACGGCCCGTCCGACGAGACACCGGCCGTCCTCGACCTGCTGGATGCGCACGGCGCCAAGGCGACCTTCTTCCTGGTCGGCGAGCGCGCGCGGCGCTATCCGGAGCATGTGCGCGAGATCCTTCGCCGCGGCCATGGCATCGGCAACCACAGCGACTCGCACTTCACCCGACGCTTCTGGGCGCTCGGCCCGCGCACGATGCGCGACGAGATCGAGCATGCACAGGCCACGCTGACCGAAATCGCGGGCATTCGCCCGGTGTGGTTTCGCGCGGTGGTCGGCATGGCCAATCCGTTCGTCGCCGCGCCGCTTCAGCGGCTCGGGCTGGCGCGTGTTGCCTGGACCGCGCGGGGTTTCGACGGCGCGGTGTCCGATCCGCGGCGCGTGCTGCGGCGCGTGGAACGGCAGCTCGCACCCGGCGTGATCGTGCTCGCGCACGAGGGCGCGCGACACGGCCGCAACCTCGAGACGCTCACGCTCCTGCTGCAGCGTTTCGACGAACTCGGCTACCGCTGCGTGGTGCCCGTGCCGCAGATGGCGGGCGGCCCGGACATCGCGCCGGTCGAGACACGCCTGGCCGACTGAGGCGCATCGCCGCGCTCGATCAACGCCGGGCAACGGTGACGTTGCCGGAAGACACGGAACTTGCGGCGGTGACGCACCCGTCGGCCGGCCGCTGTACGCCAACGGACCACCCGGCAGGCTTCAGGCGTCGCGTCGAGCCACGATCTGCCAGTTGTTGAACGGCGTGTTGCCGTTGAGCGGGGCGATTTCGTAACGCAACCCGGCTGCATCCAGCCGTTCGCGCAGCAACGCCTCGTCCGGATAGCGACGCGGCGGCGAGTACATCCAGCCCGCTCGCGCGGCCAGTGTGTCGAACGCCTTGCTGACGCGTGGCCGCCAGCCCGGCGTGGCCAGCCCGCTGCGGATGAAAAGCCGGCTGCCCGGGTCGAGCATCGCACACGCCGCGTCGAGGATTCGAACCTGCGCCGGCGTGTCCACGTACTGCAGTACGTCCAGCAGCGCCACGCTGCCGCGATGCGCCGGCAATTCGCCGCCCAGATCCATCGCCTCGAAGGCGACACCCTGCAGCCCCGCGCGCGCCGCGATGCGCTGCGCGTGGACGATCTTGGCCGCGTCGATGTCGACCCCGCGATACGGCACCTGGATGCCGTCCTCGCGCAACGTGTGCGAGAGCAGGCCCAGCCCGCAGCCCAGGTCGAGCAACGGCGCGTGGGTGCCGCGCAATGCGTCCGCGACCGCGGGATACAGCGGGTCGCTCGACAGCTTGGTGCGCGTGTAGAAATAGTTCCAGCGATTGGCGAAGCGCCCGTCGGGTCTGAACGCGGCCGCGATCGCGTGCGCGCGCTTGGCGTCGAGCGGGCGTCCGCTGGCGTTGGTCACGGGCGGCCCAGCAGGCGTTGCGCCACCGGCAGCACCACGTCGACCCAGCGCGCATACATGGCAGCTGAAGGATGCAGGCCATCGGCGACCAGCATCGCGTCGAGGTCGCCGTCCGTCCGGCTGTCCGTCGTGATGTCGACGAACGCGACGCCGCGGCCGGCGCACATCGCGCGCGCCGCATCGTTGAAGGCGTCGATCTCGCGAGCGATCTGCGCGGTGTCGCGACCTTCATTCCGCGCGAAGCGGGTGACGCCCCAGTCCGGCACGGACAGCATCAGCATCCGGCCGACCCGGCCACCGGCCAGCGCCGTCGCGGTGTCGAGCAGCGAGGTCAGCTGCGCGCGGTACTCGGCCACGCTACGGCCGCGGTACTGGTCATTGACGCCGATGCAGATGGTCACGAAGTCGTGCGCGGTCATCGGTTGCGCCATCGCGATGCCGGCTGCGAGCTCTTCGGTCGTCCAGCCGGTGGTCGCGATGGTGCGCGGGTCGGCGATGTCGAAGCCCCGACTACGCAGCGCGCGTGCGAGTTGCGCCGTCCAGCGCGCGTCGGGTGCGACGCCTTCGCCGCAGGTGTAGCTGTCCCCGAGCGCGAGCCACTGGATCTGCATCAAGCGACCCGCGCCGACTGCGTCGACGCTGCGTCGGCGTGGCGGTCGAGGACGCGTTCGATCCGCGCGAACACCTCGCGCAGCTGGTCCGGCGGCGGCAGCAGCGTCACCCGGAAGTGGTCGCGGTCGCGCATGTTGAAGCTGGTGCCGGGCACGATCAGCACGCCCTCACTCTCGAGGGTCTCGAGTGCGAACGCCTGGTCGTCGAAGCCGATGGCGGCGTCCCCGACCACTTGCGGGTACCCGTACAGCGCACCCATCGGCGCCACCATCGTCAGGTGGCGGCTGGCGGCAACACTGTCGATCACCGCAAGGCGCGCTTCATGCAGGCGCCCGCCCGGGCCGGTGAGGTCGTGGATGGTCGCCGCGCCGGACAACGCGGCTTCGATGGCGAACTGCCCGGGCACGTTGGCGCACAGCCGCAACGCGCCGAGCAGGTCCATCGCATGGTGGAAGTCGCCGACCGCGAGCGGATCGCCGCTCAGCAGCGCCCAGCCGATGCGCCAGCCGCAGGCGCGGTACACCTTCGACAACCCGCCGAACGACAGGCACGGCACGTCGCCGGCAAGCGGCGCCAGCGGCTGGAACACGGCGCCGTCGTAAAGCACCTCGTCGTAGATTTCGTCCGACATCAGCAAAAGCTTGTGCTTCGCGGCGATCGCGACGATGCGTTCGAGCAGCGGGCGCGGGTAGACCGCGCCAGTGGGATTGTTCGGATTGATGACGACGATCGCGCGCGTGCGCGGGGTCACGAGCCGCTCGATCTCGTCGGGGTCGGGCAGGTAGCCATTCTCGGCGGCGCAGTTGTAATGCACCGGACAGCCGTCGTTGAGGATGGTCGCGGCCGTCCACAACGGGTAGTCGGGCGACGGCACCAGCACTTCGTCACCGGGGTTCAGCAGCGCGCGCAGCGACAGGTCGATCAGCTCGCTCACGCCATTGCCGATGAAGATCCGTTCCGGCGTGGGGTTGGGCGCACCGCGGCGGCGGTAATGCGCCGCCAGCGCCTCGCGCGCGGCGGGCAGGCCCTGCTGGTGCGTGTAGGGGTCGGTCTCGTGGATGCGGTCGGCGATCGCGCGTTGCAGGTGCTCGGGCACGCGGAAGCCGAATGCGCCCGGGTTGCCGATATTGAGCTTGATCAGCGTGCGGCCCTGCGCCTCGAGTTCGCGCGCCCGCCGTGCCAGCTCGCCGCGGATCTCATAGCGGACTTCGGTCAGGCGTTCGCGGGTCTTGAGCGGATGCGACATGGCAGCGGGGGCACGGTGCGTGGAAGGCGGGCCAGCCTACCGGAATTCCCGTGGCCGCCGATGACCGGCAGCCGCACGGCGACTGGCTAGAATCGGCGCATGAGTGATTCCACGGATCCCGTCACGATCGAGACCGATGCCGACGCCCTGCGCGCGATCGGCTGGCCGCTGGCGGACGGCGCCGGCGACGACCTGCCCGAC
>NZ_VTRV01000047.1 GCF_008274655.1 Cognatilysobacter lacus
CGATGCTGCGACCGGAAACGTCCGCCAGCGCGGGTAACGCCAGCACGCCTTCGCTGTCCATGCGCGACGGCCGCAGCACATCACTGACGCCTGCACGCTTCAACGCACGCGCCGTGCCGTCGCCGATCGCGAGCACCGCGCCGCGCGTGTGCAAGGGCAGCAAGGCGGACGCGGCGCGCACGGCATTCGGGCTGGTGAACACCACGATGTCGGCCGCCAGCGCATCGCGCAACGCGTCGCGCGTGGCATCGTCGTCACGCTGGGCCACGCGCAGCGGCGACAGCGCGATGAAGCCATGCCCGGCGCGTTTGGCGACGTCGCGCAGCCGCTGGTGTTGACCGCGCGGACGCAGCGAGATCACGTACCATCGCGGGCCCGTCGACAGGGAGTCGTGCATGTCGCGCAGCTTCGCATACCGGCCGGTGCGGCCATGACGCACGACACGCTCGCGCATCTCGATGCGCATTACCAGGGCATGCCGCCGGTGCGTGCGCTGCAGCTGACTGTGGAGTCGTTCGACGGCGAGCGGCTGCGATTGCGCGCGCCGCTTGCTGCCAACGTCAACGACAAGGGCTGCGCGTTCGGCGGGTCGCTCGCGTCGCTGATGACGCTCGCCTGCTGGGGTCGCGTCTGGCTCGAGCTCGACGCCGCCGGACTCGACTGCGACATCTATGTCGCCGACAGCCGCATCCGCTACCTCGCACCGCTGTATGGCGACCTGCATGCCGAAGCGGCGCCGTCGATCGACGGCGCCTGGCGCGATTTCCTGGCCGCGATACGCAGCCGCGGCCGCGGCCGCATCGAGATGACCGCGCGTATCGACCTGCCCGACGGGCGCCCGGCGGCGACCTTCGACGCACGCTTCGCCGCGCTCCTGCGGCCGGCCGCTGCCTGAACGGCGAGCCGGGAACGTCACGGGTTGCGACGTCGTCCGCTCGCTCGCGCGCCCCTTGGGCCCTAGGATCGGCGAACCCGAGGGGAGACGTCCATGCGCCTGCTGCTGAGCCTGTTCCTGCTGCTGTCTGCCGGCGTCGCCTTCGCCGGCCCCGCGCAACGCGCGCTGCCGGTGTCGCAGGACGCCTGGAGCGCCGCGATCCGCTGGGGCGATTTCGAAGGCGCGGTGAACCTGCTCGACCCTTCCCTGCGCGCACGGCAGGCACCGTCGTCGCTGGAATCCGCGCGCTTCAGGCAGGTGCAGATTTCGGGCTATCGCGACCGCGGCGCGAGCGTCGACTTCAAGACCGGCGTGGCGGCGCGCGACATCGAGATCGGCGTGATCAACCGCAACACGCAGGCCGAGCGCACCGTCCGCTACCGCGAGACGTGGCGCTGGGACGCCCAGGCCAAGACCTGGTGGGTCACCAGCGGCCTGCCGGACCTGTGGGCGCAGGACTGACGCGCTAGCGCGCCGACGCGGCGCCGGCCGTGCCGCGTGCGACAATCCGCGCCCCGTTCCGTGGCGTGTCGTCCGTGACCTTCCAGGAAATTCTCGATTTCGCCGGCCGCCACTCGATGCTCGCCATCGCGCTGGTCGGGCTCACCCTCGCGCTGGTCTATACCGAGGTCGCGCGGTTGTTCCGCCCGTACAAGGCGCTGACGCCGGCGCAGCTGACCGCGCTCGTCAACCGCGAGGATGCGGTCGTCGTCGACCTGTCGGCGTCGGGCGATTTCGAGAAAGGCCACGTTGCCGGCAGCCGCAACGTGCAGGCGAGTGCGCTGACGCCCGAACACAAGCTCATCGCCGGCGCAAAAGAGCGCCCGCTGGTGCTGGTATGCCGCAGCGGGCAAGGCTCGGCCGCCGCCGCCGCCAAGCTCGCGAAGTCCGGGATCACCCACGTGCACTGGCTCGACGGCGGCATCGCCGCTTGGCAACAGGCGGGCCTTCCGCTGGTCAAGGGTCGCGCCTGAGCGACTGCGCCCGGCGTCCCGGGCACCCCGTCCGGCTTTGGCCGGCATGCCATAATTCCGCCCCTTTCGCATCGATATCGCGCCGGAGTCCCCCATGACCGAAGAGATCCAGAACGACGCCGAGTTCGGCGCTACCGACGCGGCCGAAACCGGCCCGTCCTTCACCGTCGAAAAGATCTACGTCAAGGACGTCTCCTTCGAGGTTCCGAATGCGCCGGCGGTGTTCAACGACGCCACCCAGCCGCAGCTGCAGATGAACCTCAATCAGCAGGTCACGCGCCTCAACGATGCCGCTTTCGAGGTCGTCCTGGGTGTCACGCTCACCTGCACGACCGACGACAAGCCGCTCTACCTCGCCGAGGTGAAGCAGGCGGGCGTGTTCGGCCTGGCCGGCTTCGACGCGCAGACGCTCGACGCCATGCTCGGCACGCACTGCCCGAACGTCCTGTACCCGTACGCGCGCCAGCTGATCTCCGACCTGATCCAGTCCGGTGGCTTCCCGCCGTTCCTGCTGCAGCCGCTGAACTTCGAAGCGCTGTATGCCGAGGGCCTGCGCCAGCGCATGGGCCAGGCGCAGGATCTGGAATCGTCCGAGGCGGCCGGCACTGCCTGATCCGCGATGCCGGAACTGGCTGACACCCCGCTCGCGCCACGCCGCGTCGCGGTCCTCGGCGCGGGCTCCTGGGGCACCGCGCTCGCCGCCCTGATCGTCCGCAATGGCGGGCAGGCGGCGCTGTGGGGTCGCGATGCCGCGGTGATCGCGGGCATCGAATCGAACCACGAGAACGCGCGCTACCTGCCTGGCGTCGCGTTGCCGGAGTCGCTGCGCGCGACGATCGACCTCGCCGAGGCGATGGCGGGCGCGGACCTGGTGCTGGTGGTGGTTCCCTCGCATGCGTTCGCGGAAACGCTGCGCGCGCTCGCGCCGTTCCGGCCGGCGCACGCCGGCGTCGCTTGGGCGACCAAGGGCTTCGAGCCCGGCAGCGGGCGTTTCCTGCACGAGGTCGCGGCCGAGGTCCTCGGCGCCGATGTGCCGCTGGCGGTGGTCACCGGTCCGTCGTTCGCCCGCGAAGTGGCGCAGGGATTGCCCACGGCGCTGACCGTGCATTCGGACGATGCTCCGTTCGCACAGGTCGTTGCCGAAGTGCTGCACGGCCCTGCGTTCCGTGCCTATACCGGCGACGACATGCTCGGCGCCGAACTGGGTGGCGCGATGAAGAACGTACTCGCCGTCGCTACCGGCGTCGCCGACGGCATGCAGCTCGGGCTCAATGCGCGCGCCGGGCTGATCACGCGCGGGCTCAACGAGATGCTGCGGCTCAACCAGGCGCTCGGCGGCAAGGCGGAGACGCTGATGGGCCTCGCCGGCCTCGGCGATCTGGTGCTGACGTGCACGGGCGATCTTTCGCGGAATCGGCGGCTGGGCCTAGCGCTCGGGCGCGGGCAGTCGATCGAGGACGCAGTGCGCGAGATCGGCCAGGTCGTCGAATCCGTGCAGACCGCCGACGAGGTCATGCGCCAGGCGGAACGAGCCGGCGTCGAACTGCCGATCTCCAGTGCGGTGCGTGCCGTGCTGCATGGCGAGCTCAAACCTACCGACGGCCTGCGTCAGCTGCTAGCGCGCCAGCAGAAGCCGGAATACCCGACTGACCTGCTCGGCTGAAGCCGACACGCGGAATCCGGGCAGGACCGGGATTGCGGGTCCTGCATTCGCATTCGAACCGCATGCGTTCGCTCGCGTTCCGACACCTGCATTGGCGTCGACAGCGACATGGATGTGAGCGCGACACCCGCGTCGAGAGCATCCCTGGCCTGAGCCAGCCCGCCGGCAGCCACGCGGGCGCCGATGGCATGTCCAATCGCGCGACGCAGGCGCGGCGATCCCCAAAAAAAGAGCCCGGCCAAGGCCGGGCTCCAGCTCACGATCCCAGGGGAGGGAGATCGACCGTGATCAGAACGAGATGCGCGGGCCGACGAACAGCTGGGTGTCGCCATTGGCGAACTTCACTTCACCGTTGATGCCCCAGGTCGGGTTGAACTTCACCTGTGCGCCGACCTTGCCGTAGAAGTCGCCGTCGAAATCCTTGTAGTCCTCGTAGCCCGCCAGGGCGTAACCCTCGAGCATCGGGGTCATCGCGCCGCGCACGCCGGCTTCCACGCTGTAGCCGTTGCCGTTCACGCCTTGCCCGGCGTCGAACTTCTCGTAAGCCACGTTGGTGACGAGGTCGACCTTCTGGCTCAGCTCGCGGTTGTAGCCGACGCCGAGGCGCCACTGGTCGAGGTTGACGTCGCTGTCGCTGATCTTGACCTTCGAGTAGCCGCCGAACACGCGGAAATTCGGGTTGATCGCGCCGGAGCCGTTGAGGGCCCAGCCGTCGGCGTCGTTGTTGCTGCCGGTATGCCCGGCGTCGACGCGCGTGTAGCCGCCCTCGACGTAGTTGTAGGACACGCCTTCGGCCGCGGAGGCGGCGAACGGAAGGGCGGCGAGCAGGGTCAGGGCGAGCAGGGTGCGCTTCATGGAAAACCTCTAGTTATTTGATCGATCCGTGGCCGGCTATCAGCCGGTGCGCGCAGTATCCGCAGCGGGACCGAACGCTCCCTTAATCCTGAACGGCCGGGTATAGGAACTTTCTGGTAGGCGCGGCGGTCGCCCGGTCCGTGCCTACCCCTGCGGCCGACGACCTCGCGCCGCCGGCTGGACACGCGCCTCACGTCCCGCCACGTGCAATCGGGTGCCCTTGCGACGGAAACCCCCGATGGCACGCGTCCTCGTTCTCTACTACTCGGCCTATGGCCACATCGAGCAGATGGCCAATGCCGTCGCCGAAGGTGCGCGCGAAACCGGCGCGCACGTCGACATCCGACGCGTGCCCGAACTCGTGCCCGAAGAGATCGCGCGCAAGTCGCATTACAAGCTCGACCAGCCCGCGCCTTTCGCGCGCGTCGACGAGCTGCCGGGCTACGACGCGATCATCGTCGGCGTCGGCACGCGGTTCGGGCGCATGGCATCGCAGATGTCGAACTTCCTCGACCAGTGCGGCGGCCTGTGGGCGAGCGGCGCGCTCAATGGCAAGGTCGGCGGTGCGTTTACCTCAACCGCGACGCAGCACGGCGGGCAGGAGACCACGCTGTTTTCCATCCTCACCAACCTGCTGCATTTCGGCATGGTCTGCGTCGGCCTGCCCTACAGCTTCAAGGGGCAGACGACGCTCGGGGAGATCACGGGCGGCGCGCCCTACGGGGCGACCACGATAGCCGGCGGCGACGGATCGCGGCAGCCATCGGCCAACGAGCTCGACGGTGCGCGCTTCCAGGGCCGCGAGATCGCGGCGCTCGCGGCCAAGGTGTTTGGCTGACGAATACGTTCGCGCGGGTGTCGAGCGCGTCAACGGCCGGAGTGCGCGGGCGGAGCGGCCATCGCAGCACCGGGGAACGCGCTCCATGGACAGCCTGAAACGCGGACGCGCACGCATCGCCGAATCAGTCGACGCGCTGCGTGTCGGCGAGCGGCCGCCGCCAGGAAGCGGGCGCGCGCAATGGGTTCGCAACGATCAATACCCGCGCGCATGCGCGACGGCCGCGCATGGCTCGCGACGGCTCGTGGTCCTCTTTGTCGAACTCGATGCGGAGGCGGTACCCCACGAATTCGCCGACGACCCGTAGCCGTACCTCCGGTAGCCCGCCGTGGCTCAGTCGCCCCGATCCAGTGCATGCAACAGTACGAGCGAGGCGAGGATCGGCAGGTTCTTCAGCACCGGGCCGAATGGATGCAGCCAGTACGCGGGCATCGCGAGACTGATGATCGCGGTGTAGGCGACGATCAAGGCAATGGACGCGAGGTACGCGACCGTGCGCGTGCGCGGCAACAGCATGCCGACGCCGAGCAGCAGGTCGATGGCAGCGCTGCCGAACAGCGCGATGTCGACAGCGGCTCCAGGCACGCCTGCGGATGCAAGCAGGGCGCGGCTGCCGTCGAGCGGATACAGACCGAACGAGAGCAGTGCGGTCACGACGAACACCAGCGCGACCGAGATACGCAGCAGCGGCAACGCCCAGCGCAGCTGCGCGTCGCGACGCGTCATCGCCCGCAACGGTGGCGGCACGAAATCGCCCGCGGCGCGCGGTGAGCGACCGAGTAGCCTGGCGATCCCATCGGGCGCCGCGCAGTTGCCGCGCGCCAGCATCGCGATGGTCTCCGGTTCCACCAGCGAGCCCGGCACGTGCTGCAGCACGCTCGCCGAGAGCCGCACCAGCGGCATCGGCACCGGCAGCACGCGCAGGCCACCGAGGCCAAGGCTTCGTCGCAGCGTGTCGAGGTAGGCGCGCAACGTCATGCACGCCGGGCCGACGGCCTCGACCAGCCGCGGCGGATCCGCGTCCTCGAGCGCGTGGATGATCGTGTCGATCAGGTCGTCCAGGTGCACAGGCGCGACGCGCTGCACGCCACCGCCGGGCAGCAACGCGATCGGCAATGTCGCGAGCATCAGGAACATCCCTGCGCTCGCGCCCTGCGGCGCGAATACCACGGACGGCTGCACCACCACGCCCTGCAGTGGCAGCGCATGAAGGTGCCGATCGGCCGCGCGCTTGGAGAGGTGGTAGGGGCTCGTCGCGTCCTCGTCCGCGCCCAGTGCGGAGACCTGCACGACACGCCGCACGCCGGCGTCGACACAGACCTCGAAAAGCGCGCGCGGGGTTGCGTCGTGCAGCGCGGCGAACGGTTGCGCGTCGGTCTCGCGCAGGATGCCGACCGCGTTGACCACCGCATCGATCGCTGCAAGCCGCGGGCGCCACGCCTGCGCATCGGTATCGTGCGCGAAGTCGACGGCGACCGGTTGCAGCATCGGCCAGCGACGCTTCGCCGCGTCCACGTCGCGCACGGCCGGCACCGGCACGTGCCCACGCGCACGTAGTGCGTCGACGACGGCGCCGCCGATGAAACCTGTCGCCCCGGTTACAAGAATCCGCATGGTCGCTACCTCCTGGACAGCACTACGTCGCGCGACCGCGGCGGGATGCAGGTCGCTGGCGTTCATGCGCCGCCTGCGTAGCCCTGCTGCCGCCAGGCTTCGAACACCGTTACCGCCACCGCGTTGGATAGATTCAGTGAACGAACGTCAGGGCGCATCGGCAGTCTCAGCCGTTGCGCGTCGGGCAGTGCGTCCAGCACGTCGCCGGGCAGGCCGCGGGTTTCGGGGCCGAACAGGAACGCGTCGCCGGGACGGTAGCGCGGCGTGTCGAACCGCACGGTGCCGCGCGTGCTGAACGCGAACACGCGCAGCGCCTCACCGTGCATGTCGCGCAGGTGCGCGAACGCTGCATCGAGGTTCGCGTGAACCTTCACCGTCGCGTACTCGTGGTAGTCGAGCCCGGCGCGACGCAGTTGCTTGTCGTCCATGTCGAAGCCGAGAGGTTCGACCAGATGCAGCCGTGCTCCGGTGTTCGCGCACAGGCGGATCGCATTGCCCGTGTTCGGCGGAATTTCGGGTTCGTAGAGGATGACGTCGAACATGGGGCAGGGCTGGATCCGATGGAGGCGAACGGAGAACGAGGCGAGGGGCGCGAACTGGACGGCACATGATGGCGCAGCCTGTGGGACGCGCGGATGGCCGCTTGCCCTGCGTGTCGAAGGCCGCGGTACAAACGATGGCGGCCGGCTTCGACGTCACGGCGATGCCGCGGCGGTGACAGCGGCCTATATGCCGGCCGCACGCAAACGAACGCCAGCGACGCTTCACAAAGCACGCGGCTGCGAGGAACGGCTCTCCGCGCACAAGCAGTAGCGGCCGTGGACGACCGCGGCAGGCCGCACTTCTTCCCGGGGACTCCTGCCCGAACCCACACGTCACGCGCGGCGCGCGGCGAACGAAAGGCCCAGGCAGGTTCGAAGGCGGCTTAAAACGCCCGCAGCGTCACCACGGCAGCACCTTGCCCTGCCAGTCGAGAAAACTGCCGGACTGCGACATGCCGACGCCGTCGAGCACCTTCAGCAATCCCTCGACCGATTGCGCCGGCGCCAGCGGCGCCTGTTCGCCCCCCATATCGGTCGCGACCCAGCCCGGATGAAGCGACACCACGCGGATGCCGCGATCGGCGAGGGCGGCGGCCAGCAGTCGCGTCGCCATGTTCAACGCCGCCTTCGTGATGCAGTAGGTCGGGGTGCCGAAGCGCGTGGTACCGGCGATCGATCCGAGTTGCGACGACATGTTGGCCACCGTCGCGCCCTCCGCCAGTCGCGGCGCGAGCGCCTGCGTCAGCAGGAACGGCCCCATCGCGTTGGTGCGGAAGCTGTCCTCGAGGTTGGCCGCCGCCACATGGCCGAAGCGCTCGCCCGAATGCAGCAGCCCGGCGTTGTTGATCAGCAGGTGCAAAGGTTCGTCGCCCAGCACCAGCGGAAGTTCGCGGGCGATCTCGGCTTCCGCCTTGGGGTCGGTGACGTCGAGCGGCAGCACGTGCAGTCGGCCCGGGTGGTCGGCGGCAAGGCGATTGAGTTCGTGCGCCTGCGCCGGATGGCGCGCAGTGGCGATCACGTGGTCGCCGCGGGCGAGAAGCTGCCGGCAATACTCGAGGCCGAGGCCGCGGTTGGCACCGGTCACCAGGCTGTTGCGACGGGACATGGCGTGCTCCGATCAGGCGGGCCGCCAGTCTAGGCGCGCGCCTGTTCAGCTCGTGCAGGCGGACCGGTACCTCCGGCCCGGTACGCCACCGCCGCCGCTCCGCTAGCATCGGGCGGTCGCGCCGACTGCCGGTGCATGGAGCTTCCGATGTCCCCGTCCCCGTTCCGCATCACCGCCCTCGCGCTGGGCATCGCCCTGGCTGCCGGCACCGCCGCGCCCGCATCCGCAGCCCCGGTCACGCCGGCAGTCGTCGCGGCACCTGCTGCCCTCGACATCCCGTACCAGCGCTTCGTGCTGCCCAACGGCCTGACCTTGCTCGTGCACGAGGACCACAAGGCGCCGGTGGTGGCGGTGGCGGTCTGGTATCACGTCGGCTCGAAGGACGAGCCCGCGCGCAAGACCGGTTTCGCCCACCTGTTCGAGCACCTGATGTTCAACGGCTCGGAAAACCATCCGGGCGAGTTCTTCGAGCCCTTCGAGCAGGCCGGCGCCACCGGGCAGAACGGCACCACCTGGCTCGATCGCACCAACTACTACGAAACCGTCCCCACCACCGCGCTCGACATGGCGCTGTGGATGGAGTCCGACCGCATGGGCCACCTGCTCGGCGCGATCGACCAGAAGACGCTCGACGAGCAGCGCGGCGTAGTGCAGAACGAGAAGCGCCAGGGCGAGAACGAGCCCTACGGCCGCGTCGACGAACGCATGCTGCTGCAGACGTTCCCGGCCAACCACCCGTACCACCACGACACCA
Organism: Cognatilysobacter lacus; assembly: GCF_008274655.1. GTDB lineage: Bacteria > Pseudomonadota > Gammaproteobacteria > Xanthomonadales > Xanthomonadaceae > Cognatilysobacter > Cognatilysobacter lacus. The sequence continues at coordinate 9,280 of NZ_VTRV01000047.1, forward strand.
TCGGCTCGATGGCGGACCTCGACGCGGCCTCGCTCGACGACGTCAAGACGTGGTTCCGCACCTATTACGGCGCGGCCAACACCACGCTGGTGATGTCCGGCGACATCGACGTCGCCACCGCGAAGGCGAAGGCGCTGCAGTACTTCGGCGACATCCCGGCGGGCCCCGCCGTGGCGCGCCAGGCCAAGTGGGTCGCCGCACGCACGGCCTCCACGCGCGACAGCATGGACGACCGCGTCGCCCAGGCGCGCATCTATCGCGAATGGAACATCCCGGGCCGCGGCGAGCGCGACCTCACGCTGCTCGACCTCGCCGCCGACGTGCTCGGCGGCGGCAAGACCTCGCGCCTTTACCAGCGCCTCGTCTACCAGGACCACCTGGTCGACGACGTTTCCGTCGGCATCACGCCGTTCGAGCTCGCCAGCCAGTTCACGCTGCAGGCCGACGTCAAGAAGGGCGTCGACCCGGCCAAGGTCGAGGCCGCGGTCGCGGACGAATGGGCCAGGTTTCTCGCCAAGGGCCCGACGCAGGAGGAGCTGACGCGGCTCAAGGCCGCCAACCGCGCCGCCGTGGTGCGTTCGCTCGAGCGCGTCTCCGGCAAGGCCACGCAGCTCGCGGAAGGCCAGGTCTATCTGGGCAATCCGGATGCGTGGAAGCGCAGCTTCGACTGGAACCAGAAGGCAACCGCCAGCGACGTGCTCGCGGCCGCGAAGAAGTGGATCGCGCGGGGTGACTACACGCTCACGGTCGTGCCGACCACCGGCACGCCGAAGGACGAGACGGTCGCCGGCCTGCCCGCGGGCACTCGCCCCGCCGACATCGCCGGCCGCCCGACGACCGCGTTCAAGGTCACCGCCTCGGACATCGACCGCAAGAAGGGCGTGCCGACCGTCGATCGCTTCCCTGACCTGACCTTCCCGAACGTGCAGCGCGGCCACCTGAAGAACGGCATCGAGGTCGTGCTCGCCGAGCGGCACAGCGTGCCGGTGGTCAACGTGAGCCTGCAGTTCGACGCCGGTTATGCGAGCGACGCCGGCGGCAAGCTCGGCGCCGCGTCGTTCACCAGCGCGATGCTCGACGAGGGCACGGCCAAACTCGATTCCGTTCAGATCGCCAAGCTGCGCGAGCGGCTCGGGATGGGGCTCAGCACCGGTTGCGGGCTGGACGCCTGCTCGGTCACCGGCAGCATGCTCAGCGACTCGCTGGCGCCGTCGCTCGGCCTGCTCGCCGACGTGGTGCGCAATCCCGCATTCCGCGCCGCCGACATCGAACGCGTTCGCGCGCAGTGGCTCGCGGGCATCGCACAGGAAAAGACGCAGCCGTCCGGCATCGCCATGCGCACGCTGCCGCCGCTGCTGTACGGCGACGGCCATCCGTACGCGATTCCGTTCTCCGGCACCGGTACCGAGGCCAGCATCCGCTCGCTCGGCGTCGCCGACATGCGCGGCTGGCAGTCGTCATGGCTGCGCCCGGACAACGTGCGCATCATCGTCGCCGGCGACACCACGCTGCCGGCCATCACGCAGCAGCTCAACGCCGTGTTCGCCGACTGGACGCCGCCGTCGGTCGCGCGCGGCACCAAGTCGATTCCGGACGTCGCCGCGCAGGCGAAGCCGCGCGTGTTCCTGATCGACAAGCCCGGCGCAACGCAGTCGTTGATCCTGGCCGGCGTACTCGCACCGCCGACCACGGTGGCCAACAACCTGCCGATCCAGACGATGAATTCCGCGTTCGGCGGCACGTTCACCTCGCGCCTCAACATGAACCTGCGCGAGGACAAGCACTGGGCCTACGGCGCGTTCTCGTTCATGAGCGATGCGCTCGGGCAGCGCCCGTACATGCTGTACGCGCCGGTGCAGACCGACAAGACCAAGGAGTCCGCGGCCGAGATGCTGCGTGAAGTACGCGACGTGATCGGTCCGCGTCCGCTGAGCGATGCGGAGATCACGAAGATCAAGGTCAACGACGTGCGCAGCCTGCCCGGCAGTTACGAGACGATCGGTGCGGTGCTCGGCGCGCTGTCCGAGAACGCGCTGTACCACCGGCCCGACGACTACGTGCCGACGCTGCGCAGCCGCATCGAAGCGCAGACCGATGCCGACGTACAGGCTGCCGCCACCGAGATCCTGCATCCCGAGGCCCTGACTTGGGTGATCGTCGGCGACCTGTCGAAGATCGAGGCGGGCGTGCGTTCGCTCGATCTCGGCGCCGTGCAGGTTCTGGATGCGGACGGCAAGCCCGTCGCGAAGTAACGGGGATCGTTCGGGCGGTTCAGGCGCGCGGGGTGACAATCCCGCGCGTCTTCGTCTGGGGAGTGCATCGATGTCACGACTGTTCCGGATCGGCCTGGCGGTGTCGACGCTCGCGATGGCCGCATGCACGTGGGTACCGATGCAGTCCGGGGCTGCGAGCGTACGCGTGCTCGCCATGAACGCATCGACCGCCGGCTGCACCAAGCTCGGCGAGATCGAGGGCAACGTCACCGATCGCGTCGCGGTGTATCAGCGCAATCCGCTGCGCGTGCAGGAGGAGCTGGAAACCATGGCGCGCAACGAGGCGGTCGGGCTCACGGCTAATGCGGTCATTCCCGTCGAGGCGCCGCACGACGGTCGCCAGCGCTTCAGCGCCCTGCGCTGCGCACGCTGAAACGGGTCGTCGCACGGCCGCTTGCGTCAGGAAGGCCGGAACCGCCTGAACGGCGCGCGCCGAATGCGGGCTGCGTCACCTTGTGATGGCGTGCGGGGTAGTGCCCCGCGCGTTAAGCTAGCGTGTTCCCATCCGTCCACGAGTCGCGCCCATGCTGTTCCAACATGTCGCCATCGCAGGCCTCGCGCATATCGATGCACCGCGCCGCCTCACGACGGACGAGATCAACGTGCGGCTGCAACCGACGCTCGACCGGCTCGGAATCAAGACCGACGTCATCAAGGACATCGCCGGCGTGGAAGCACGCCGCCTGTGGGACGGCCCGATGCTCGCGTCCGATGCCGCCACGCTCGCCGCGGTGAAAGCGCTGGCCGACGCCGGCGTCGCGCCCGAGCGCATGGGGCTGCTGGTCAATACATCCGTCAGTCGCGACTACCTCGAGCCTTCGACCGCATCGATCGTGAGCGGCAACCTCGGCCTGCCCGACACCTGCCAGAACTTCGACGTCGCCAACGCGTGCCTCGCCTTCATCAATGGCATGGACATCGCCTCGCGCATGATCGAGCGCGGCGAGATCGACTACGCGCTGGTCGTCGACGGCGAAACCGCCGACCTCGCCTACGAGAAGACCCTCGAGCGCCTCACGCATGCCGACGTCACCGAAGAGGCGTTCCGCAACGAACTCGCGACGCTGACGCTGGGTTCCGGCGCGGCCGCGATGGTGCTCGCGCGCGCCGAACTCGCCCCCGGGGCGCCGCGTTACCGCGGTGGCGTGACGCGCGCGGCGACCGAGTGGAACAAGCTGTGCCGCGGCAACCTCGACGGCATGGTCACCGACACGCGCCAGCTCTTGATCGAAGGCGTCAAACTCGCGCAGAAGACGTTCGTCGTGGCGCGGCAGAAGCTGGGCTGGGTGGCCGAGGAGCTCGACGAATTCGTGGTGCACCAGGTCAGCAAGGTGCATACCGCCGCGTTCACCAAGGCGATGGGCATCGACCCGCGCAAGGTCCTGACCATCTTCGGCGAGCACGGCAACATCGGCCCGGCGTCGGTACCGATCGTGCTGAGCAAGCTGCGCGAGATGGGCCGCCTGAAGAAGGGGGACCGCGTCGCCTTGCTCGGCATCGGCTCGGGCCTGAACTGTTCGATGGCGGAAGTCGTCTGGTAGTCCGCGCGGCGCCGTATCGCTTTCCCACCGGCCGCCTCGTGCGGCCGCGTGCTTTCAGATGCCGGACCTGCCGATGAGTGCGATCGACCCCGCGACGTTGCCCCACTATCCCTTCGCGCCGCAGCGCTTCGAGGTGCGGCCCGGGATCTCGATGTCGTATCTCGACGAAGGCCCGCGCGATGGCGAGGTCGTCCTGATGGTCCACGGCAACCCGTCATGGAGTTACTACTGGCGCCACCTCGTACTCGGCCTGCGGGATCGCTATCGCTGCATCGTGCCCGACCACGTCGGTATGGGGCTGTCGGACAAACCCGATGACGGCGGCGGCGTGCACCCGCCGCGCACGCCGTCGAAGGCGCCCGGACACTACGACTACACGCTGCAGTCGCGCGTCGACGACCTTAGCGCACTGCTCGCGCACCTCGGCATCACCGGCCCGGTGACGCTCGCCGTGCACGACTGGGGCGGCATGATCGGCTTCGGCTGGGCGCTGTCGCACATGCCGCAGGTCAAGCGCCTGGTGATCCTCAACACCGCGGCCTTTCCGCTGCCCAGCGCCAAGCCGATGCCCTGGCAGCTCTCGCTGGGTCGCGACTCGACGATCGGCGCGTGGCTGATCCGGCGTTTCAACCTGTTCGCGCGCGGCGCGGCGCGCCTGGGCACCACGCGCCGCCTGCCGCGCAACGTGCAGCGTGCGTATTGCGCGCCCTACGACGGCTGGAACGACGCGATCAGCACCATCCGCTTCATGCAGGACATCCCGCTGAGCGCGGTCGATCGCGCGTGGCCGCTGGTGGAGCGTGTTGGCGCAGGGCTGCCGGAGTTCGCCGACCGTCCCGCCTTCATCGGTTGGGGTCTGCGCGACTTCGTGTTCGACAGCCATTTCCTCGACGGCTTCCGCCGCGCGCTGCCGCATGCGGACGTGCGTGCATTCGACGACGCGGGTCACTACGTGCTCGAAGACCGGCACGAAGTGCTGGTGCCGGCGATACGTGCCTTCCTCGAGCAGGGGAACTGACCGGGCGCCCGTCCGTGCCGCCACGTCGGGGTCCCGTTCGTCGCTTTCGGACTTTTCCGACGCCGGCCGGCGCATCGCGCGCCTAGCCTCCCAGCACGCCCCGCACCGGGGACAGGGAGAGTGCGATGAGTATGGGAACGGATCCACGTCTGCAATGGACGGCAATACTGGCGGCCGCGCTGTCCGTGGCGATGCCCGCCTTTGCGCAGCAAAACACGGCGCGACCAGCGGCACCGCTGCGCGTACAACGGATGGTCACGGCGATTCAATCGCACGGGCCGAGCGCCTCGATCCAGCCCCCGGCCACCGTCGTCGCGGTGCCGCCGTCGTCCGCCGTAATCCTGCGACCCGGAAGCAATCTCGCGGTCGTCAAGTCGCTGCAGGTGCGGCGCGAGTACGCCATCCCGACACTGCGCGCGCAGCCTGTCGTCGCGCTCGGTCGCGGCCATGTGAACCTGGCGCCGTTACTGGCCAACCCACGAGCGCCGTTCAACATTGCGCAGCACCTGCGCACGCAACCGCAGCTTGCGGACGTCACCGTGGACGAAACGCAGGTACTCGAAATCGACCAGGGTCTGGTCGTGCGTAGTCTCATCGGCTACCGGCTGCACACGGGCGTGTGCACGGACCCCGCACGCAGCGCGAAACTCGCCAGCAGCGGCGTGCACTGCTTCGGTCGCCTGGACGACTCCGCGCGCGCCGCCGCATTCGCCAATCCCGCGGACGCCCACTACGTGGCAGATCCGCAACGACGTGCGATCGCCATCCAGCGGGCTGAGCAAAAAGCGGCCGCCGTGCGTGCCAAAGTGACTCAGGACATCGCCAGTCTTCGTGTCGCATTGGCCGACCCGACCAAACGCGCGGCGATCGACGCCAAGATCGGTGCCTCCGAGTCCGCACGCCTGGCCAAGCTCGACGATGCGCAGTTGGAACAGGAAGTGGTCAACGCCGGCGAGACGCGCGTGGAGCAGGTGATGTTCGTGCCGGCCAGCGGGCGCGCTGACCCGACCCGGTTCGCAAAGGTTGCCGACTTCGGCTCGGCGCTATCGAAGGCCGGCTCGTCGACGCCGTCTCCGCACGCGCAGCTGGTCGACAAGGCTGCGCCGGTGGTCGAAATCGTCAAGCCGGAACCCACCGACGCTACGGTCGAGCCGCACGTATTCCTCACGGGTTTCACGCTGGGGCGCGCCTACGAGTGGCGTCAGCGAGTAGAGACGACGATCAGCTGGTGCCTGTTCGGCTGCGATGAAACGTACTTCGCCGAGCTCTACGCCGGCTTCGATTACGGTTTCGGCCTGCGCTTCCCCGTGGTCGTCGGCGGCCAGTACCACTACCCGGGCAGTGGCACCACGGCGACCTTCACCCCGGACGTCCGCTCGCTCGACGGCAACGCAGGCGACTATGCGAGCGCCGGGCTCGAAAGCGGCAAGCTGTTCGACGGCAAAGAGCTCGTCGCCCAGTTCGGCGCCTACGCAGGCGCGAACTACGACGTCCCGTTCGCCGGGAGCGGCGGGGTCGAGTTCAAGGTCGGCAAGGACTTCACGGACGGCCTGCCTGCGCCCTTCACCCATGGGCAGTTCCGTCCGCCGATGCCGGGACAGGACCTCGCGGGTGATCCGATCGTGTTTGACGACTTCGACCTGATCGGCGGTCGCGCGAACTTCGGCGTTGCTGGTGGCCAGGTGTTCCCGGCCGTCAAGGTATCGCTGCATTCCGATTCGCTGAGGCTGAAGCTCCACGACAACAACGGCCCAGGTGGCGACGTTCCAATGGATACGGCCACCGGCCCGATCAAGCTGCACGTGGATCCCAAGACCATGTCGAGCGACTTCACCGTCGGCAGCCCCGTCTACAACCTCGGCTTCCTGTTGACGCCGGGTCTCGACGCGCGGCTGTTCATCGACATCGAAGTCTGGTCCGACCACTGGGATTGGCCGATCTGGTTCCCGGAACTCGCGGTCGAGCTCCCGCCCGGCGGCGTCGACTTCGCCTGCCACGATGGCACGGTGTGCTCGCGCCATTACCACTACGCGGCGAGCGAGGCGAGCCAGAACGCGTGGGCAGAAATCTTCGGCGCCAAGCTGGAAGGCTGGGGCAAGGATTTCGATTCGCGTTGGCTGCAGCAATGCACCGACGATATCTGCCGGACCGGGATCAAGCTCGTGCGCACCAATGCCGTGCTGCTCGGCAAGCAGAAGGTCAGCACCGAGCCGGGTGCGGAGTTCGAGGCGATGAGCCCGGCCTTCGCCAACGCAGAGGCGACGGCCAACACGCTGGTGCTGGAGGGGCAGATGCGCCTGACGCAGCAGGCGGGGAAGGGATGGTCAACGCTGGCGCAGGCCGTGTGGTCGAAGAAGTGCGCGGATCTGCCCTGCATGGACAAGGTCGCATCGTTGTCGAGCCAGATGACGCAGGCAGCGATCGATCGCCAGGCCGCTGAGCCCGACGCATCCTCCCTTCAGGTGCAGGGTGAGGTCGGACGCGAATACGGTCCCAAGTTCCAGGCCGAGATCGATGCGTCCACTGCCCGGGCTTCACGGCACGTGCCGGTTCAGTTGCCGCCCCTCATGCACGCGGCGCGCAACCGATAGAGTCGCCTCCCCGCGTGTAGCTGCAACCGTCGCCCGGCCGCTTCGGCCGGGCGACAATGCGTTGATGAGCCCCTTCCACAACATCGCCGCGGCGTTGCCCGACATGGCCGCGCGAGAACCCGACCGAATTGCCATGCGCTGCCCCGGCAGTCGCGGCGCGGACGGACTGGCCCGCTACGACATCGAGCTCACCTATGCGCAGCTGGACGCGCGGAGCGATGCGATTGCCGCCGGCCTCGCACTGCGAGGCATCCAGCGCGGCACGCGTACGGTCGTGATGGTACGGCCGTCGCCCGAGTTCTTCCTGCTGATGTTCGCGCTTTTCAAGGCGGGCGCCGTGCCCGTGCTGGTCGACCCCGGCATCGACAGGCGCGCGCTGACCCAATGCCTCGACGAAGCGGCGCCGGACGCGTTCATCGGAATCCCGCTCGCGCATGTCGCTCGGCGAGTGCTCGGCTGGTCGAAGTCGGCACGCGTGCGCATCACGACGGGTGCGCGCGCGTGGCTCGCCGATGACACGCTTGCGCGGGTCGAGGCGGAGGGTGCCGGTGCGGCCGCACAACTTGCCCACACCCAGCCCGACGACCTCGCCGCGATCCTGTTCACCAGTGGCTCCACCGGCGTGCCCAAGGGCGTCGCTTACCGCCATCGCCACTTCGTCGCGCAGGCCGCGATGCTCCGCGATGCGCTCGGCATCCGCGACGGCGAGGTCGACTTTCCCACTTTCCCACCGTTCGCACTGTTCGGCCCCGCGCTCGGCCTGACCTCGATCATCCCCGACATGGACGCCACGCGCCCGGCCAAGGCCGATCCGCGCAGGCTGCATGCGGCGATCGAGCGCTTCGGCGTGCAGCAACTGTTCGGCTCGCCGGCGCTGATGCGCGTGCTGGCAGACTACGGCGCGCCATTACCGACGTTGCGTCGCATCACCTCGGCGGGCGCGCCGGTGCCGGCGGATGTGGTGGCGCGCATGCGCGAACTGCTGTCCGACGACGCCGACTTCTACACGCCCTACGGCGCGACCGAGTGCCTGCCCGTCGCGGTGATCGAGAGCCGCGAGCTGCAGCAGACCCGGAGCGCCACCGAGAACGGCGCCGGCACCTGCGTCGGCCGGGCTGTGCCGCCGAACGACGTACGCATCATCCAGATTGACGACGGCCCGATCGCGCGATGGTCCGACGCGCGGCTCATGCCGGTGCTCGGCGTTGGCGAAATCACCGTCGCGGGCCCGACCGCAACCGACTCCTACTTCCGACGCGATGCGTCAACCGCGCTGGCGAAGATCCGGGAAACGTTGCCCGACGGTAGCGAGCGCATCGTGCATCGCATGGGCGACGTCGGTTATCTCGACGCGGATGGCCGGCTGTGGTTCTGCGGCCGCAAGACGCACCGCGTGGAGACGCCGAACGGACCGCTGTACACCGAGCAGGTGGAGCCCGTGTTCAACACGCACCCGCGAGTCAATCGCAGCGCGCTGGTGGGCGTGGGTGTCGCGGGCGCGCAGGCGCCGGTGCTGTGCGTCGAGCTGGATCGGCGTGCCGCCGACGCGGACTGGCTGCGCATCGAGGCCGAGCTGGGCGAGATCGGACGCGGCCACGTGCATACCGCCGGCATCACCACGTTCCTGCGGCATCCCGCGTTCCCGGTCGATATCCGCCACAACGCGAAGATCGGGCGCGAAAAACTCGCCGCGTGGGCCGCGAAGAAGGTGAAGCCATGAAGGTGCTGGTGACCGGTGGCGGCGGGTTCCTCGGGCAGGCGTTGTGCCGCGGCCTGCGCGCGCGCGGCCACGAGGTGGTGAGCTTCAATCGCGGTCTCTACCCGGCACTCGACGCGATGGGCGTGACGCAGGCGCGCGGTGACCTCGCGAATCGCGATGCGGTGATCGACGCCTCGCGCGGCTGCGACGCGATCTTCCACAACGCGGCGAAGGCGGGCGCGTGGAGCCGCGACCCGCGCGAGTTCCACGATGCCAACGTGGTCGGCACGCGCCACGTGATCGACGCCTGCCGCGAGCACCGCATCGCGCGGCTGGTGTACACGTCGTCGCCCAGCGTCACGCATCGGGCGACGTTCCCCGTGGCCGGGCTCGGCGCCGACGACGTGCCGTACGGCGAGCATCTGAAGTCGCCATACGCGCAGACGAAGAAGATCGCCGAACAGATGGTGCTCGCCGCCGGCGATGCAACGCTCGCCGTCGTGGCGCTGCGCCCGCGATTGATCTGGGGGCCGGGCGACAACCAGCTGCTGCCGCGCATCGTCGAGCGGGCACGCGCGGGGCGCCTGAAGCTGGTCGGCGACGGCAGCAACCTCGTCGACACCACCTATATCGACAACGCCGCCGAAGCGCATTTCGCCGCGTTCGAGCACCTCGCGCCGGGCAGCGCCTGTGCGGGTCGCGCCTACTTCATCAGCAACGGCGCGCCACGTTCGATGCGCGAGACGCTCACCGCATTGCTCGAGGCGGCCGGGGCGCCGCCACCGAACGGCTCCGTTCCGTTCCCGGTCGCCTATGCGATCGGCGCTGCCTCCGAGGCCGCGTGGTCGCTGCTTCCGCTTCACGGCGAACCGCCGATGACGCGCTTCCTGGCCGAGCAGCTGGTGACCACGCACTGGTATTCGATGGCGCCGGCCGCCCGCGATTTCGGCTGGCTCCCGCGTGTCTCGTTCGACGACGGCCTCGCGCAGCTGCGCACGGCGTGGCAGGGCAGCCAGGCATCGCTGTCCGGCGCGTAACGCATCGCCAACGGCAGCTTTCCGCGACGCCCCTACAATGGCCGCATGGACGCACGCCGCTCGCCACTCGACACATTGAAGCCGCTTGCCGGCCGCGCGCTCGAAGCCGCGCTCAACCGCGCGCTCGCGCTCGATCCCGATACCCGCGACGGCCTGCGAGCGCTCGACGGCC
>NZ_VTRV01000048.1 GCF_008274655.1 Cognatilysobacter lacus
CGGCCGCCAGGAACCGAAACGGCCGGGCGGCGGTGCTCGCCCGGACCGCGTTGGGCGATGCGCCGCCGGCAGGCATCGCGGCGAGCGTCGGCGTGGCGATCTTCCCGGATCACGGCGAGATGCCCGGGCGTTGATCGCCTTCGCCGATACCGCGAGCATTCCCAAGGCGTGGCCATGGTGGTGCACGAACTCCGCACGCCGCTGATGCCCGTCCTCACGGCTGCCGCGCTGCTCGGCAGTGCAAGCCCCACCCAGCTGCTGCACATGAAGGGCGTGATCGAACGGAAGGTCGAGCACCTGGTGCGCCTTGTCGACGACCTGATGGATGTATCGCGCGCCGAAAGCGGCAAGTTCCACCTGCGGATCAAGACGCTCGATCTCGCAAAGCTGCTGCGCAGTGTCCACGAGACATGCGAACCGGCCATCACCGCGCGCGGCCAGCGATTGGAGCTGCGCCTGCCTCATGGCCCGGTCGAATTGCCGGGCGACGCGGAACGCTTGCGGCAGGTGTTCGCCAATCTCGTTTTCAACGCCTGCAAGTACACACCCGAGGGCGGTCGGATCGCCGTCGAGGTAGAGGTGTTCGTCGAGAGCGTCGTCGTAAGCGTGAGCGACGGCGGTATCGGTATCGACGCCGCGATGCTGCCCCGTGTTTTCGACGCCTTCGCGCAGGAACGTCGCGCGACGCGTTACAACGGCGACGGCCTCGGGCTGGGCCTTGCGGTGGTGCGCGAGTTGACGGAAGCCCACGGCGGCAGCGTGGTCGCGCACAGTGCGGGCCTAGGCTGGGAAGCCGGTTCGAGGTGACGCTGCCACGTCGCAGCGACGCTGGCTGAGGCGAGCGGCCAACCCGATCGCACGCCGCTCCGGTCGAACCCGGAGCGTGCCCGCACTCCGCGACGCCGATGAGGGCGAGCACCGCCACGTGCGCGACCCTGCGTGCACGCGGGCCACGCGATGCTTGCAGCCCGCGCGGCCGCCGGCCAATGTCGGCTTGCGCCCACCTCTGGAGCCCCGCATGACCCAATTGAAGAAGAAGTCGTATCGCGCGCTGCTCGCGCCGATGCAGCTCGAACTGGTGGCTTTGGCGCAGTGGCTCGCGCACACCGGCGAGCGCGTGCTGGTGCTGGTCGAGGGCCGCGACAGCGCGGGCAAGGGTGGCGCGATCCAGGCGATCGCCGAGCATCTCAATCCGCGCCAGTGCCGGATCGTCGCGCTCCCGAAGCCGACCGACCGCGAGACCGGCCAGTGGTATTTCCAGCGCTACACCCCCCACCTGCCCGCCGCCGGCGAGGTCGTGCTGATGGATCGCAGCTGGTACAACCGCGCCGGCGTCGAGCACGTGATGGGTTATTGCACCGATGTGCAGTACCGCGCGTTCCTTCGCCAGGCGCCGCGGTTCGAGCAGATGCTCGTCGACGACGGCATCCATCTCTTCAAGTACTGGCTGTGCGTCGACCAGGACAAGCAGGAGCAGCGGTTCCAGGATCGCGTCGAGGATCCGCTCAAGGGCTGGAAGCTGTCACCCGTAGACCTGCAGGCGCGCGCGCAGTACCAGGCCTACACCGATGCGCGCGAGGCGATGCTGGAGGCCACGCACACCGACCAGGCGCCGTGGACGCTCGTCGACTTCAACGACCAGAAACGCGGGCGGCTCACGCTCATCCGCGACCTGCTCGACCGCCTGCCCCATGCGCGTTTTTCCGATCCCGTGCTCACGTTGCCACCGCTCGCGGGCAAACCCTGCAAGGAAACGTACGGGGTTGTGAAACCGACACGCTCGTTCAAGTTGCCCGGCTGATCGAGCGGCGTTCCGCAGCGTCCACGGGTCTCCAGCTGCTTGCGCCGTCACCGCATCGCCGCCTTCAATGGGAGGCCGGCATGTCGGCGTCACGTCCGGCCGCTTAAGTTGACGTGATACCCACTCAAGGAGAGACGCATGCAGAACATTCCGACCGGCACCCTGGTGATCGTCGCTGATGGCACCAAGGCGCGGATGTTCCACACCGAAGGCCAAGGCGCCGAGATGACGCTGCGCCAGCACGACACGCTCGATGCCGCGGACATCCCGCTGCAGGGGCCGTCGGGTTCAGCGCCCACCCAGCAGACGCCGCAGAAGAACGACGAGCGCACGTTCGCGAAGCACATCGCGAACAAGCTCAACGACGGCGCGCTGAAGCACGAGTACGCGCACCTGGTGATCATCGCGGACCCGCAGACGCTTGGCGAACTCCGCCCGCAGCTGCACAAGGAGACGCAGGATCGCGTCGTCGGCGAGCTGGCCAAGACGCTGACCAACGCGCCGATCGCCGACATCCAGCACGCGCTGCATTGACACCCTGGCGTAAAGCCGGACGCCCTCGGTCAGGCGGCCCTCGATACCGCTGAGCGGGGGCTGTCACGGCCGCCCAAGCGCGAACGTGACACCGCGGGCGCACCGCCTGCCGGGTGCCGACGCCACTCCAGCCATTGGCGCTGCGAGCGGCTCGGTGCGCGTCGAAATGAGACGTCGGCGTTCAGTCGTCGCCGTTCAACGACCGGGCAACGGCTGGTCAGCCACCGGCAACTGCCACTCCGCTCGAACTAAGCGCGCGGGCCCTGTGTAAGCAGGCGCTCGCAGCAGGCATCAATCGCGATCAGGCGCACCCAGCGGGAACCAGGCGCGGTAGGGGCGCGCCTCGTCGACCGCCCGCGCAACCGACGCCCGCGCGAGCAGGCGCGCGCGGTAGGCACGCACCGTCGGGTAGGCATCGCTGATGCCGTGCACCCAGTCCGCATAGAACAGCGCCGGGGCCGCGGCGCAGTCGGCCATGCTGAAGCTCTCGCCAGCGGCCCAGGTCCTTCCCGCTAGACGTTGCTCCAGCCAGGCGTACGCGAGTTCCAGGCGCGCTGCGGCCTCTTTCAGCGCGACGTCCTTGCGGCCGTCCGGGCGCAGTGCCTCCGCCACGGGCTGCTGCATCGCGTACATCACATGGTTGTCGAAGAAGCGATCCATGAAGCGCACTTCGAGCGCCTCGACCGCGTCGTCGGGCAGGAGCGCCACGGGCCCTCGATGCGCGAGGTGCAGGTACTCGATGATGACGCTCGACTCGACGATCGTCCGGCCCGCGTCGGCCAGCACCGGCATCTTTTGCAGCGGCCACAATGCCGTCCATGCGGCATCCACTGCGGCATCTCCGGACCGCACGAGGCGGTAATCGAAGGCGAGAGCGTTTTCGTAGAGCGCGATCTCCACCTTCTGCGCGTACGAGGAGAAGGGATGCCCGTAAAGGACGAGTGCCATGGCGCGATTACCCGTGGTGCCGTCGTGCGGCGTCGCGCAAGCCTAGCCGAGTGCGGTCGCAGTGGACGAGTGCCGGGTCGTTTCGATCAAGCATCAAGCAATGCGCAGCGCGTGGCTTGAGCGGCCAGCGCAGGGGATACCGCATGCGCAACGCGCTGCGACGCGTGACGCGCCTTTTCGATTCGCCGGTAGGTGCGGCTGATGCACGGCGAACAGCGAGCGAGCACAGATCATCAGGCTTGCTCGCCGGGCCCGGCGAAAGTGTGTGCAACATCGCGTGCTCGGACCCGCAGACGCCTCAGGCGCGCCGCGGACCGATTCCGGCGCCACACCGGGATCGGAGCCCGCACGCGGCGCAGAGCCGTCGCCGGTCAGCCCGTCCCGAGCAGCGCAAGCACCGCCTTCGCGGCAGCCTCGGACGACGCCGGGTTCTGCCCGGTGACCAGATTGCCGTCGGTGATGACATGGCTCGTCCAGTCAGCCTTCTTGACGTAGTGGCCGCCGTTGGCCTTGAGCATGTCCTCGACCAGGAACGGCACGACGTCGGTCAGCCCAACCGCCGCTTCTTCGGAGTTGGTGAAACCGGTCACCGAGCGGCCCTGCACCAGTGGCGCGCCGTCGATCCCCTTCGCATGCCGCAGCACGCCGGGCGCGTGACAGACGACCGCCAACGGCTTGACCGCCGCGTACGTCGATTCGATGAGGGTGATTGCCGCATGGTCTTCGGCCAGGTCCCACAACGGACCGTGGCCGCCCGGGAAAAACACCGCGTCGTACTCGCTGGCCTGCACGTCCGCGAGCTTGCCTGTGTTGGCCAGTGCCTTCTGCGCCTCGGGGTCCTTGCGGAAGCGCTCCGTCGCGGCGGTCTGCGCGTCGGGCTCATCGCTCTTGGGGTCGAGCGGCGGCTGGCCGCCCTTGGGTGACACGAGGGCGACGTCGACGCCGGCGTCCTTGAACACGTAGTACGGCGCGGCGAATTCCTCCAGCCAGAAACCGGTCTTCTTGCCGGTGTCGCCCAGGCGGTCGTGCGACGTCAGCACCATCAACACTTTCATGGCGGTCTCCTCGAGAAAGACGGCAGGCTACGCCGCGCGCCGCTAAGCCCCGGTGAGCCTGCCGCGGTACCGCGAGGGGATCAGAGCAAGTGCCCCTCGAGCGCGCCGACAGCATGGCCATCCGAGTGAACCCCAAAGCATCAAGTCGGCGAGCCCGTCACCGTGCCCGCCACGCGCGGCGCGTTCTGCCAGACTCGGCGTCGATCCGTGTCGAGTCCGAGCCATGCCGCATTGGTTGATCGTCGTTCTGCTAGTGGCCTGGCCCGCGTACCTGGCTGTGCTCGGCGTGTGGATCGTGATGCAACGCAGCGAGCCGGTGGCCACGCTCGGCTGGTTGATGGCGCTTGCGTTCCTGCCGTATGTCGGCTTCGTCATCTATTACGTGCTCGGCCCGCAGCGCATACGCCGCGCCGGGCGCCGCCGCGACGCGTCGCACGATGCCGTGGGTGCTCGCGGGAAAAGCAACGCAAGCGGCGACATGGGCGCGCTCGATCGCATGGCGCAGGCGATGACCGGCTATCCGCCCACGACCGCGAGCCGTGTCGACCTGCTGATCGACGGCGCCGCAACCTACGACGCGCTGGTCACGGCGATCGCGGCCGCGCAACGGCATGTCCATGTCGAGTACTACATCTATGCGGGCGATCGCACCGGCACCCGTGTGCGCGACGCGCTGGTGGAACGGGCCCGCGCGGGTGTCAAGGTGCGAGTGTTGCTCGATGGCGTGGGGTCGAGGCTGAAGCGGTCGTTCGTCGCGCCGTTGGCCGACGCCGGCGTCGAGCTGGCGTTCTTCCATCCGGTGCGCTGGTGGGCAACGGCATTCAGTCGCCCGAAGCTCAACATGCGCACGCACCGCAAGATCGTGATCTGCGACGGCACGGTCGCGTTCACCGGTGGCATCAACGTCACCGACGACGAGAACGACGCGCTCAATGCCGACGCCTACCACGACCTGCACATGCGCATCGAAGGCGACGCCGTGCGCTGGTTGCAGACGGCGTGGCTGGAGGACTGGCACTACGCGACGCAGAAGACGCTCGGCGACAGCACGCTGTTCGCCGACGCGGCGCCCGGGCCGATCGCGACCCACGTGATTCCGGCGGGCCCGGACAACGCGTGGGAGCCCGTGCACCGCATGCAGGTCGAAGCCATCCACCAGGCCGAGCGTCGCGTCTGGCTGGCGACGCCCTACTTCGTCCCCAGCCGTGCCGCCCTGTTCGCGCTCGAAGGCGCTGCGATGCGCGGGCTCGACGTGCGCGTGGTGATTCCCAAGCGCAGCGACTCGCGGCTGGTCACCGCCGCCGCGCGCTCCTATTTCGACAAGCTGCTCGAGGCCGGCGTCCGCGTCTACGAGTACGGCCCGCGCATGCTGCACAGCAAGGTGCTGCTGGTCGACGACGACATGGCGATGATCGGAACGTCGAATTTCGACACGCGCAGTTTTGCGCTCAACTTCGAGATCGTGATGCTGTTCTGCAACGCGGGCGTAGCGACCGAACTGGAGAAGAGCCTGCTGGCGGACATGGCGAAATCCGGCGAAGTCACGGCCGGCTCGCGCAAGCCGCCGTTCGCATCCCGGCTGAGCGAGGCGGTGGCGAGGTTGTTCTCGCCGATGCTTTGATCGCACCAGCAACCGCCCGGTAGCGGCAGGCGCCCGCGCGACCGGACGCGCCTCGCGTCGGCGCGCGGGCTGCGCTCGGACATCGGATCCTGCGGGCGACCGACCTGAAGCAGCGCGTGGCGAGGGCCGCGCGGGGGCTGGGCGCCGGCACCGGGAGCGTGTGCTTCCGGCTGCTTCGTGACGCCGACGGCGGCCAACCGACCGCGTCCACGGGCAGCGAAACCGACGCGGGCTGTGTACCGAAAGGCGCGCCACGTTGACGCCGGTCAACATGCATCCGCCGTCGGGGTCAAGACTGGTCGGGAGAGCGGACCCGGCCGGTTGCCGGGCAAGCAGGACGATTGCAATGCCACGCGTCGAACTCCAGCTGGTCGGGCTGTCCCCGCCGGTCGAGCCATCGGCCATCGAGCGCTTCACGCGCGCCCTTGTCGACGTGACCTGGGCCGTCTGGGACCCCGAGTCCGACTTCGACGCGGCCATCGCGGTGATCTGCCGGAAGGCGGCGATCGCCATGGGGACCGAGCGCGTCAGCGCGTGGCACCGCGACGCGCACGCGCACGTGTTCCGCTGCCTGCATGCGTACTGCAGCGTTCCCGGCTTGCGCGCAGTCACGCATGACGCGGGTGGCCTGGTTCTGGACGACCGCGAGTTCCTGCCCGCGCTGACCGGCGTGCGCACGCTGCAGACGATCACGGTCGACACCGACCCTCCGGGCACCGACAACCCGTTGCGCGACTACCTGAAACGCGAGGGCATCCAGTCGATGCTGATCGCGCCCGCGTACTTCGAAGACGAACTGCAGGGCATGATCTGCCACGAGAGCATCGACCGCGCACGCAAATGGACGCAGGACGAAATCCTGTTCGCCGCCAGCATGGGCGACTACGTGGCGATGGCCTACGAGATCGCGCGCAGGCGGCGCGCCGAAGCCGAAGTGGAGCACCTGCGCCTGCACGATCGAAGCACCGGCCTCGGCAACCGCGCCTACATGATGGAGTTGGTGCGCCAGCGTCTGTCCGCGCCGGAGGCGTACGGCAGCCGCATCACCGTGCTTCACGTGTTGATCGATGCCACCGGCGCCGCATCGTCGGCCGGCGGTGCGAGCCTGGAGGAAACGATGGCGCGCGTCGCAGCGGGGCTTTCGCCCCTGGTTGGCGAGGGCGTCGAGCTCGCGCGCGTGCGCGACAACGGCTTCGCGTTCCTGCTTGCCAATGATGCAACCGAACAAGCCGCGATCCGCTTGGCCGAGCGGGTCCTGCGCGCAGTGCGCTCGCTTGAGCTCGGTGCGCTGGAAGTGGTGCCCGCGGCCGTGGTCGGCATTTCGTTCGCGCGCGGAAAGGCGGCGAATGATCCACGCGTGCTGATGCGACAGGCCGAAGAGGCCGCCGAACACGCGCGCTCGGGCGACAAGTTCAGCTACGAGGTGTTCGACATCGGCCAGCACGAAGGCCTGATGAAGGCGCTGCGCTTCGAGCAGGAGCTGCACGAGGCATTTGCGAAGGGCCAGTTCGAGATGCACTACCAGCCCGAGTACGACGCGGAGCAGCATCAGTGGGTGGCGGCGGAGTCGCTGCTGCGCTGGCGCAAGGCGGACCGCATCGTCGTGGCCGATGAGTTCATCCGCGTGGTCGAGTCGTCGGGCCTGATGCTGGCGGTCGGCCGCTGGGTGCTGATGCAGGCCTGCCACGACGCCGTGCAGTGGCCGCTGCTGCCCGACCGCACGGCGATGGCGTTGCGGGTGAACGTATCGGCGCGCCAGTTCGAGGACGGGCTTCTCGACGACGTCACCACCGCGCTCGCCTCCTCGGGCCTCGCGCCCGAACGCCTGTGCCTGGAACTTACCGAGACCACGCTGATGCGCGATATGGACCACACGCTCAGCGTGCTGCGGCGCCTGAAGTCGCTCGGCGTGCACGTGGCGATCGACGATTTCGGCACCGGGTACGGGTCGCTGGTCTACCTCAGGCAACTGCCGGTGGACGTGCTGAAGATCGACCGCAGTTTCGTCGACGGGATGCCCGGTGCGCTTGCGGAAACCGCGATCGTCAAGGCCGTGGTCGGACTCGCGGCGTCACTCGGCATCGACGTGGTGGCCGAGGGCGTCCAGCACGGCGCACAGCAGGACGCGCTGGAGAAACTCGGCGTGCGCCGCATGCAGGGGTGGCTGCACGGCAGGGCAATCGACCAGCGCGGCATCTGCCAATTGCTCGGGGCGGCATCAGCCGGCTGACCGCCGCTACCGCCACGCGCGGCAGCCGGCGCCCCTCAACAAGAACAGGATTTCGAGAAGCGCGTCGTGTCACCAGCGCGGCGAGAGCAGCGACCGACGCGGGTCTTCGGTGCGTCGGTCGATGCGCGTTACCTTTAGCCTTCGGCGGCAATAACGGACCGAAATCAAACCGCTCTGGCGAGCCCGGGATGCGCAGATGCGTGCGGCTCCAGGCAGCCGCGAGCGTGAGCGTCGAAGCGATTAAGCCTGCTTGGCCGTGCGGCCTCGCGTTCGCGGACCGCCCCGTTGTTCACACGCTAGCTCGCGCGAGCCGCGGCCATGCGGTGACGACGACGATCGACGCGAGCGCGATGGCCGCGAGGTGACCCAGCAGCGTCGCGCCCGCGCCTGCGTCGAACACCGTCGCGCCCTGCAACGCGACATACACCAGTGCAACGAGTGCGAGTTCGAACGGTCGCGCAGTGCGGAACAGCGCGCCGAATGCGATGCCACAGCTGGCGATCGAAACGATGACGACGACCGCGGCCAGCGCGCCCGCAGGCGACGTCGCACCCAGCCGCAGCAGCGCAGGCAAGCTGACGCCCACGAGCATCAGCACCGACACGACCAACCGCGACGCCAGCAGCCGCGGCACGGCGCCCTCGCCGGTGAACACGAGCGCGCCCGTCCGGTGTTCGCGCTCGCGAAGGATGCCGCGTGCGAGTACGTCGAGCGGGAGCAGCCACGCGAGCAGCATGCCGGTACGCATCAGCTGTTCGCCGCCGAAGGCCTGCAGGCCGAAGACGACCGCCAGCGCGAGCCACCACCATATGCGGCGTTCGCGAACGCACGCGGTCAGCTCCGCGACGGCAACGGCGCCGAAGATCGTCCGTGCGAACGGGCGCAGCGCCACGTCCATCCATCGCAGGCGCAGCCCCGACGTGCGCGACCGCTCGTTGGTCGCAGAGGTGCGTGCCGCGGCACGATCCAGCAATGGCGCCGCGAGCAGCACCGCACCGATGCCGAACACCAGCCACAGCAGCCGACCGAACAAGTCCATCGGCCGCACGTGCCATTCGCGCCAGTCGAAGCGCTTGATGCCTCCCTTGGGTACCGGCGAGAACAGGCTGAAACCGAACCGCTGCGGCTTGCCGGTCTGCTTCTCGCGGACTCGGTGGAAGTCGCGGCCGGCCACCAGCAGCCCGCCGCTGTCGCTTACCCAGCCTTCGCGCGCGAAATCGCTCTTCGCCTCGAAGCCTGCGACGCCGAATGCCAGCGCCGTCGTCCACAGCACGAAGAACAGCACGTTTCCCGCGGTGCGACGCAACGGCGGCAGCAGGTCGAACCAGATCGCGATCGCGGCGGTCATCGCCAGGCCCGGCAGCGTCAGCAGCACGACCGGCTTGACCAGCTCGAGCAGGTCGACCGTGCGGTCTTCCGCCCTCACCCACTGCGCGACGAGCCCAACGCCCAGGCACGCGACGATGATGGTGAGGAACACCAGCATGTGACTCGCCCACTTCGCGAGCAGGTAACCCGCGCGCGTCATCGGCGTGGCGACCAGCAGCTGCCAGACGCGCGTTTCGATGTCGCGGACCAACGTGCCGCGCACCAGGTAGAAGCCGCCGAGGTTGAGCAGCACGTTGAAGGCCATCGCCAGCACCATGCCGATCCACGCGCTGGAATAGCTGCCGCGAAAGCCGCCCCAGATCAGCAGCACCGCATGCGACGCGTCTGGCCCCGGCACGCACCACCACGCGGCGTACATCATCGCGACCAGCACCACCCAGAAGCGCGACGTGCGCGTACGAGCGCGCAGGTCGGCCGCGAGGATGGCGACGAAACGCTGCAGCGCGCCCATGTCAGTGCGCTCCATTCAGGAGCCACGCATACGCGTCCTGCAGGCCGGGCGCCGCCGGCTGCGCGTGTGCGTCCGGCGCGCCCTCGCTGACCACGCGCACCCGGATGCCGTCGGGCGTGCGCAACGACGCCACCAGCGTGTGTGCGCCACGTACCGTCGCGAGCTGCGCCTCGGGCACCGTCCATTCCCACACGTGGCCGGCGGCGCGTGCGATGAGTTCGCCGGGTGTGCCGTGGAAGCGCAGCTGCCCCGCCGCCATCACCGCGATCGCGCTGGCGCTCGCCTCCACGTCGGACACGATGTGCGTGGACAGGATCACCAGCCTGTCGCCGGCGAGGTCCGTGATGAGGTGCTGGAAGCGCATTCGCTCGTCGGGGTCCAGCCCCACCGTCGGCTCGTCGACGATCAGCAGCGCCGGGTCGTTGAGCAGCGCCTGCGCGATCCCCACGCGCTGGCGCATTCCGCCGGAGAACTGGCCGAGGCGGCGGTCGCCGGTGTCGGCGAGCCCAACGCGCTCGAGGCAGGCGTCGATGCGTGCACGCGCCGCCTTGCCTGCAAGGCCCTTCACCGCTGCGAGGAAGCCAAGGAACTCGCGCGCGTCGAGCGCGTCGTAAACGCCGAAGTCCTGCGGCAGGTAGCCCAGCACCGCGCGCAGGCGATTGGGTTCACGCGCGATGTCGTGCCCGTTCCAGGTCACCTGACCCGCGCTCGGCTTGGCCAGCGTCGCGAGGATGCGCATCAGCGTCGACTTGCCGGCGCCGTTCGGCCCCAGCAGGCCCAGCACGCCAGCGCCCAGGCGCATGTCCACGCCGTCCACCGCGCGATGCCCGCGCCCGTAGTCGAAGCCCACCGATTGCAGCACCAGTTCAACGCTCATCGTGAGCTCCCCTTAAGTTTTGAAGACGGATCGACCGCGGCATCCCCGCCGGATGCATACACCCGGACCGCGGCGCGATTGTCGTGCTTTGCGCACGCGTGCGTGGCCGAAATCAATGGTTGGCCCCGCCCGCAGGCGCGGAGACGCTGCCAATGGCGGCCACTACCGCGGCCGGATTCTCGCGCTCGATGTTGTGTCCCGTCGCCACGTACGCGTGCATGCCGCGGGTGAACCCGGCGAACAACAGGGCGTGCTGCATCTTCCACAACGCCTTGCCCTGCGCGGTTTCCTCGAACACGAACGGCGCGGCCGGTACGCGCGTCGAGGTGAGCAGCGCGACGGGCACGTCGGGCATGGCACGCGGCGTGGTCGCTCCCGGGCTATCCAGCTGCGCGATGAGCACGCGGTAGTCCGCGCCCATCGACGGCGGAAGCATCGCCAGCAGCGCCTTGTCGTCGGCCATCACGCGGATGCGGTCCGCCTGCATGAACGCGTGGCGCTGGCCCATGGTCGCCGGGTCGACCAGCACCAGCCCCTGCAGGCGTTCGGGATGCCGGCGCGCGTATTCCGTGGCCAGCAGCCCGCCGTAGGAATGGCCGACCAGCACCACCTTGACGCCCGGTGCGAGCGTGTCGATGACCGCGCCCAGGTCGGCGACGTGTTGGTCGATCGTCTTCGGCTTGCCGTCGGTGCCGGACTTGCCCAGGCCGGCGCGCGCGTATGTGATGCAGCGGCAGTCGGCGCCCAGTCCGGCGATCACGTCCTTCCAGGCGCCGCCGCCCTGGCCGAAGCCGGACTCGAAGACGACCGTCATTGCACCGCTGCCCTGCACGTCCGCCTGCAGCACGTAGCCTGGGCGCTGCACGGGTGCTTCCGCCGCGTGCAGCCCCGCCGTCGTGATGGCGCCTGCCGCCAGCACCAGTCCCTTGATCCAATGCCTGTTCATACGCATGCCCCCGGAGTCGTGTCGGTAGTGTAGTGATGTAGTACACCACTCGCCAGCGTGCCAATGGTCACCCCCCCATCCCGGGGAGCCAGCCCCTTCCTGTGTCCAGTGGTCCGCTGAAGAGGCCGAGGGCCTCCGGCACCGGTCGTCGCTCGCGTATGAGGAACGGCGTCTGGCGTGCGACACGTTGCACAGCGATCGGCGGCCGCCCACGCAGGCAGGACCCCGCGCGGGACGAACCACGTCCGGTGTACCCGCGCCGGTCGGCAACGTCGCGTTCGACTTCGCGATCGCGACGCAGGACACCCTCGTCGCAGCCACGCCACGCGGCAACGCGACGAATCTCATGCGGTGCCCGTCCAGGCTGCTGACAGCCCCCGGACCGACCGGTCGAAATTCGCGTCCCGCGCGCGCAGCGCGACGGAGCGCCCAAGTGCGCCGGTCGCGTTACGTCATGATGGGACATGCCTACTGCTCAACTCGCTCCGGGCGAACTGCTCGACCTGATGCCCGACGTCGCCTGCGTGGTCGACCCGGACGGCGTGCTGCTCTATGTCAGCGCCGCGTTCGAGCGCGTGTTCGGATACACGCGCGACGAGGTGCTGGGCCGGCACGTGTTCGACCTCGTGCACCCGGAAGACCGTGAAGCCACGCGGGAGCAGGCTGCCCGGTTGATGGAAGGCCTGGGCGCGCGCCACTTCCGCAACCGGTACGTGCACCGCGCTGGCCATGCGGTCGACCTGCTGTGGTCGGCACAGTGGCTGCCGGAGCACGGCGTGCGCGTCGCAGTGGGACGCGACGTGACCGAACTGCGCCGCCTGGAGCGCGAACTCGAACACCGCGCCAACCACGATGCATTGACCGGCCTGGCGAACCGCCAGCGGCTGCACGAGCTGCTGGAGCATGCGATCGCGGACGCCTCGCGCACCGACACGCCGCTGGCGCTGCTGTACATCGACATCGATGCGTTCAAGGCCGTGAACGACGCGCACGGCCACGAAGCCGGCGACCGCGTGCTGGTCGAAGTCGCGCGCCGGCTGCAGGCCGGCCTGTGGCATGGCGGCACCGTGGCGCGTATGGGCGGGGACGAATTCGTGGCGCTGCTGCCGGGCTGCGATGACCAAGGCGCGCGCGGCGTCATCGAGGCCCTGCACGTCCAACTGCTGGTGCCGTTCGGGGTGGCCGGCGGTTACGTGCCTATAGGCGCCAGCATCGGCGCGGCCGCGTATCCCGCCGACGCGCAGCAACCCGACGCGCTGATCAATCGCGCCGACTCGGCGATGTACGCATGCAAGCGACGGCGCGCACCGGCGGTCACGCCCGCTTAGTCACCACCGCAGTTGCGGGGCGGGCGCAGCCGGCGGCCGGGCACGCACGGTGCAAAGACGTCGGTGCCCTCGGCATGCGCAAGCCCTGTTCGCACGCTGCGGTCACTGGTCCGCTGCGGCGCTTTGCACGGGCGCGGTCGCAACGGGTTTCGAAGCGCCGGGACAATGGTGCTGCCCCAGTGCGGAGCTGCGCATCTCCGCTCGCGAATAGCCCGGCGGCGCGGCGATCGGCACTACGCTCCCGGCGCGAGCACCGACGCGGCCCGTGCTGCTCACGCCCGGCAATCCACGAGGTCCGTGTGCCCGAAGCCCAGCCGGTAGTCGAGCACGGAGATCACCTCGGGCTCGACGCGGAAGATGCGTACCTGGTCGGCCTTCGGCATCGGGAACGGCAGCGGCGTGGCAGGCGCGGGGTACTTGGCGGGCAGCAGGCCCAGCAGGCGCTCGCCCTCCACGAGGTCCTGCACGGGCGTCGCCCGGGCCGCCATCGACAGGCCGGTGATCGCCAGGATGTCGTCCGTGTCGTGGTCGATGGTGAGCGACAGGCGGTTGTCGCGCGCAAGGTTGCGCGCCTTCTGGCTGTTCAGTCCGCACATGAAATACAGCACCAGGCCCTCGTTGACGTAGCCAACGGTGGTGGCCTGCGGCCAGCCGTCCTGACGCAGGGTCGCGACCCTCAT
Organism: Cognatilysobacter lacus; assembly: GCF_008274655.1. Classification (GTDB taxonomy): domain Bacteria; phylum Pseudomonadota; class Gammaproteobacteria; order Xanthomonadales; family Xanthomonadaceae; genus Cognatilysobacter; species Cognatilysobacter lacus. The sequence continues at coordinate 13,861 of NZ_VTRV01000048.1, forward strand.
GATGCGGTGTGCGTCGAGCATTCCGAGGATCTTGCGGCGGATCGGTTCGTCCATCGCCGGGGTCTCCGAAGGGGACGGCGACGATGTTCCGACCCTACCCGGCCTGCATGTTGACGTAGGTCAATCCACGACAGTACCGGCGGCGAATTCGCCGCAGGGCAAAGCGACAGCCTGACCCGCGGCGAAACGCGCCGAGTGCCGTTCCTGCGGAACGCCGGGACGCCCGTCTGCGCGGCGGCCGATCGCGATCGCCCGACGGATCCTGCCCTCAGCCCGGGCTCGGGTTGCGTGCAGCCGCCGCCGCTGCCCGCAGGACGCGTATGTACTCGGGACGTGTCTTCGGGGCCTGCTCCGCGGCCGCTTCAAGTGCGTCGATATACGACGCGATCAGCACGGGTGCGTTCGACTGCTGCCCCAGCTCGGTCATCGTCGCCGCCACGGCTGCGCGCCGGTGCCAGTCCACGTTGACGCCTACCTCGGCCTGGTTGGCAAGGTCGACGATGCGTAGAAGATGCGGTGTCACGAGACCGACGACGGTGGCAGTCATCTCTTCTGTCCTGTTTTGAGCATTGGCTAGGCTAGCGCAGTGGCGCCGCACGCCGGCATCCGCTGGGGAACGGATCACCGCGACGGCCGTTGACGCGCGCGTGCGCCCGCCAGGCCGCTCCCCTTGCACCGACCGATGCACATGCTGCTAGAGGACGTCTGCGCGCCGGCCCGCAAAGGCCGACGCGCCCGTGCAGCACACGGCCGCGCGATGCAGCCCGCCAAGTCGACGAGGGGCGTCAGCCGCCCGGCGCGGCCGGGTCGTCGGAGGCATGGTCGACGACGTACAGCCATCGCCCACCGCTCCGGCGCGACAGGTCCGTGTAGCGGCCCGTCTCCGTGCGCTGCTTGCCGTCCGACTTCGCGGCCAGCACCAGGGTGAACGTGCCCCACGTCGACAGGTCGCCACCGTGCGCGGCGTGGCCCAGCGGAACGAGCTTGGCGCTCTTGATCGTGAAGGCCGAGAAATAGCCGGCGTAGCCGGCGCGGATCGCTGCGCGGCCTTTCATCATCGGCGCGCCGGGCAGCCACAGGACCGCATCGGGCGCGTAACACGCCGCGACGGCGTCGGCATCACCGGCTTCGAACGCGTGCTGCCAGCAGGCCTGCGCAGACGACGCACCCTTGGCCATCACCGGCAGCGTCGACGCCGCCAAGGCAAAAGCGATTCCGTAAACCCACGCATTGCGCATAGCGTGCACTCCCTCGAGCCGCTGCCCACGGTGCATGGACGCATGGCGACTTCGCCGATCCTCGCACGCGACGGCGCGATGCCAAAACGCAGGGTGGTCTGCGCGCTCTCCTACTAAGTCGACCCACCCGCCCCGCTGCGGCGCACGCGCGTACGAGCGACTGCCACCGACAGCGGATTGCGTCGCCACTACCATGCGCTTCGAGCTGCGCTCCGTGCCGCGGCAAGTCGCGCACTGCGGCATCGATGGCGACGCCGAGCGAAGAGCTTTCGATGCGTGGCAGGTTCGATGACAGGGACGAGTTCGACGCATCGGCCCCGCCTCGTGGCGCCACCGCGGCCGCCATCCGCCGAACCCGCGACCCGTGTCGCACGATTTGCACGCGCCGCTGACCCGCAGGTCGCTAGAACGGTCGCTCCATCCACGAGGACACGTCATGGCCACGCCCACCGAAATGACCGCCGCGTTCTGGAAGTCGATCAAGTCCGACCGCACCGTGATGCTCGGGCTCGGCACCGATCGCGAGGTGCATCCGCGTCCGATGACCGCATTGATCGAAGGCGACGCGGACGGCCCGGTGTGGTTCTTCACCGCCGTCGGCACCGACCTCGCCGAGTCGATCAGGGCGCCGCGCGAAGCGTTCTTCACCCTCGCCTCGAAGGACCACGAGCTGTTTGCGACCGTGCACGGCCGAATCACCCACGATCTCGACCGCGAGATGATCGACCGCCTGTGGAACCCGTTCGTCGCGGCCTGGTACGAGGATGGCAAGGACGACCCGAAGCTGGCGCTGCTGCGATTCGACGTCGACACGGCGCAACTGTGGCTCAACGGATCAAGCCTCGTCGCGGGCGTCAAAGCGGTGCTGGGGGTCGACCCGAAACGCGACTATCGCGACAAGGTGGCGAAAGTGCGGCTCGACAACCGTGGCAGCGACGCGCGGCACTGACGGAGCATGCCCAGAGCGATGCCTCCTCACAGCTCACGGAACTGAGGGCAACGGGCCAGGCTAGTGAAAACGGGAAGCTACCCCGGCGCGCGCGACAGCGCGCCGTGACCGCTATTCCTGCGCACGCACACGGGCTCCGCGCGCCGACGGCATGACCACCGCGTCGCTACACCGTAGTGCTGCGCCACACGCCCGGCGCGACGTGTCGCGGGTGCACATGCATGCATCACGCGCGCAAAGAAAAGGCGCGCCGAAGCGCGCCTTTTCCGACTCGACGATTACTCAGCGGCGCGAATCGCGCTCGGATGAACGGAGATCGTCCTGGGCTTGGCCGACGCTGCGCTCGACCTTGCCGACATTCTTCTCGACATTGCCTTCCAGCTGCTTTGAACGGTCACCCGTCAGCTTGCCCGTCGCTTCCTTGATCGAACCCTTTACTTCATGGCCCATGCCATCGGTGCGCTTGCTATCCACGATGTCTTCTCCTAAGAAACGCCGCAGGAGTGCGACGACGACACCGTCTCAAATTCGGCGTTAGACGAAAGTGACAGGAGGATGGCTGGATGTGTGGGGATTCGACGGAAATTCAGAAACGGCGACGTCGCATCGTGCCTACAAGCAAGCGAAACCCATTGCATCTCCAGCGCGCTGTTCGTATGCGGCCCGCTGCGTCGCGTACGATCCGGACATGACTCCGTCATTGCTTCCCGAGAATTCAATGCAATTTCGCCGCGTGTGCACCTGCTTGCTGCTTTGCCTCGCCTTGCTGACGATAGCCAGGCCTCTTCTCGCTGCCGAGCCCGTGGACGCCGCCACCTGGGGCCCCTATGCGCGCCTGGTCGACCACACGCAGCAGTCGGATGCCGGCTACCGCGTCAACTGGCACTGGGCCGAACCGGGCCGCAAGCTGCTCGAGGACTGGTACGACCCATATACCGGTGAACTTTCGTACACCACCACCATCGTTCCGGGCACTCAGCGCGGACAACTGGTGCTGGACAGCCCAAAGTTCGGCCACAAGCAGTGGCTCGGCACCGTGGCCCCCGATGGCTCGGTGCTCTACATCGGCGTCGGCATGATGAAGGCGCCGTACCGCGTGCAGCTGGACAACGACGGCCGCATGGCGATGGCGTTCGTGCGCATCAAGGGCGACGAGGTCACGGAGAACTTCATCACCCAGTACGACCATGCCGACGCGAAGGGGCTGATTCCACGCCCCGTCGCCCCAGCGGCCGATCCGAAAACGTGGGGCGTCTACGCGCGGCTGCTGGGCGCACGCCTTGCAGGCAAGGCGTCGACCGGGATCTCGTGGCGCTGGATGGGCGACAATGTGATGCTGCAGGACCGCGGCTTCCTTTACCCGAAGATGCAGATCGACCTGGATGGCGGCAACGGCCTTCGCATGATTTCCGGCAGGCCCGGTGAGGTCTGGACGGGTCGTGTAGCGCCCGACGGCAGCGTGGTGTGGACCGACAGGAAGCACGACTCGTTGCGGATGCGTATCGACGGCGTCGACGCGGTGATCGACCGCGTGACGCTGCAGGACGGCGTAGTCGTGAAGTCGGGTTCGGAAGAGCGCTTCAGGGGCCACATCGGCGCCGCTCCACTGTAGGCAACGGTGTGGACCGCACGGCGACGAGGTCTGTGGGCGCAGCTCGACGACAGCGGAGCGAACGCGACGCTGCGGCACGGCACCAAAGCGCGGCACTGATCGTGCAGACGCAACCTCCGCCGGTCCCCGAGCGGAGGCTACCCGCCACGAGGAAATACGCCGCGGCGCTACGAACCCGAGAGGCCCCGCACCACCGTTCCGCGCCTCGTCGCTGTCAGGAGCACTCCGTACGCACACTGCGCGGGAGCGATCTCGCGCAGCGCGCTACGAGGCTAAGTAGCGAACCAAACCGCATTGTTCCCGCGACGCGCAAACGCGATGCGTTTGCAGGGCACCTGGCAGATCAGTGCGCCAATGCGCGCACCGGCGGCGCCTGCGTCCGTTCGCCGTCGGGCGCCGGGCTCAGCCCCGCAAGCTCTCGCGTGCTGTCCGCCACGCTCTGGCGCGTCGCCTGGTCGGTATCGACGAATGCCATGCGCGACAGCGGGCTGCCCAACTCGCCCTGCACTGCAAACAACCGCCGGCCATCGTCCGCCAACAGGACGTGCTCGATCGAGGTAAGGCCTTCCCGTCGCGCGGCCACCACCAGAAGGGCCGACGCCCGCTCGGTGGTGGCATCGTGCACACGCCCGATGCTTGCCTCCAGTCGGTCCATCGCGGACGTCGCCTGCCTGAGCAGCGCGGCGTCCGGATGGCGCGGGTCACCGAGCGGCGGAGACGGCGCTGCGTGCACATTCGCCTCCAGGGCACTCCAGGTTTCCCGGCCCGCGACGCCGTCGACGTGCAAGCCGTGCGCGCGCTGGAAACCACGAATCGCCTCCGCGGTGCGCTGGCCGAATTCGCCGTCGATCACCACGGGGCGGCCGGCCGAATCCGTTACACCGCGGTCGTGCAGACGCTGCTGCAGGCGATGCACGTCGTCGCCTCGCGCGCCGTCGCGCAGAAGCGGTTCGCCGGTCGGCGCCACCGCCCCGGGGACACGCGACGGCGCGCCACCGCCGATAGCCGCGTACGCTTCCGCCGGTGCCAACCCTCGCGCGACGTTACTGCGATAAAGCTCGCGCATGCGGTCGAGCGCGTGCTGCACTTCGCCCGCGCTGATCGACGAATGGTTGCCGGCGCTGTCGCCGTCGTAATAGCTCCTGCCGGTGCGCGGATCGGCCACGCTGGCGAACTCCTGCGCGAGCGCGAGCTGCGCGCTTCCCAGTGCCTGAGCGCCGCCCGGCCCCGTGACGTACGACCGCACCGCGGGCCGCTTGTCGCTGACGAGGTACTCCGCGAACATGCGCTCCTGCAGCTCCGGCGTGAGCGGTGCATTCGCGTCGACGTGGAGGTGTGCCGCCGCCTCGCGCAGCGTGCCCGGGATCATCTGGAACTTGCCGACCGCGAACAGCCGTTCCGGATCATGCGCCCCCAGTGACTGACGGCGCATGACCTCGCCGACGGTCATCTGCGAGATCGCAAGCACGGCGCTGCCCGCGTCGCCCGCGCGGCCGCGGTTGAAGCTGTCGTAGCCACCCTCGCCGCGACCGATCAGGTCGCTCAGCGGGGTGCGGCCGTAGTGCGCTGCGCTCGATGAGGAGCCCGCGACCGGCGGCTGGGCCGGCTGC
>NZ_VTRV01000049.1 GCF_008274655.1 Cognatilysobacter lacus
GGGCCGCTCCAGCACACGCACACGCACGCGCTCGGCGCTCGCGCGCGTCAGCCCGTTGCAGAGGCGGCGAACTTCGCCGCGGCGCCTACGATGTCGTCTTCGCCGGGAATGACGAGGAACGCAGCACCCGCGAGCGGCGTGTAGGTGTCGACGCCCACCACGCGCTCGACAGGCGTCGAACCCAGGCCGCCTTCGACAAGCGCGGTGATCACGCCCTCGCCGACGCCTGCGCTGCGCCGGCCCTCATCGACGACGATGATCCGTCGTGCGCTCCGCGCCTGCTCGACGATATAGGCGTCGTTGAGCGGCACCAGCCAGCGCAGGTCCACCACGCGCGTCTTCCACCCATGCTGCTGCTCGATACGCCGCGCGGCGCGCAGGCTCATCGGCACGCCGTTGCCGTAGGTCACGATCAGCAGATCGTCGCCTTCGCCATAGACACGGCCCTCGCCGAGCGTCATCGCCTCGCCCGGCGCCGGGAACGGCGTCAACCACAGGCCATCGCCGGGTTGGTAGAGGTCCTTCGCCATGTACAGGGCGATCGGCTCAAGGAAGATGCTGACGCGCCCGTCGACCTTCGACAGCGCCATCAGCGTGCGAAGCATCGTCGCCGCATCGTCACCACGCGACGCGCAGCCCACGATCAGCCCCGGGATGTCGCGGAGCGCGGTGATCGAGTTGTCATTGTGGAAGTGGCCGCCGAAGCCACGCTGGTAGCCCAGTCCCGCCATGCGCACGACCATGGGGTTGCGGAACTGGTCGTTGCTGAAGAACTGCAGGCTCGACGCTTCGCCGCGGATCTGGTCGCCGGCGTTGTGGAAGTATGCGAGGTACTGGATCTCCGGCACAGGAAGCATTCCCATGCTCGCAAAGCCCTGCGCGAGACCGAAGATGGTGGTCTCGTCGAGCAGTGTATTGAACACGCGACGCGGTCCGAACGCCTTGTGCAGCCCCTTGGTCACCGTGTAGACGCCGCCCTTCTGCGCCACGTCCTCGCCGAACAGCAGCGTTTCCGGGTACTTGGCGAACAGGTCGTGCAGCGCGTTGTTGATCTGGATGGCGAGGTGCCGCGGCGCTTGCGTCTCGGGGAGCCGGGTTTCGCTGCCGAATACCGCGAGGCGGCGCTCGGCGTAATCGGTGCGCGTGGCTTCGGCCTGGACCTTCTCGGGCGAGTACGGCGCCAGCGGTGCGATGACGTCCTCCAGCCTTTCAAGCTTGGGACGCCGGTCGGCTTCCTCGGCCGCCGCGAAGCATCGTGCGCGTGTCGCTTCGTACAGGTGCAGCACTTCGTCCTTCGACATCAGCCCCGACTCGAGCGCAATGGCTGCCGACCGCAGCAGCGGATCGCTCGCTTCGACTGCGCACAGCTCCTCGATCGGTCGCCATTCGATCTCGAAGTCGGTGCCGGCATGCCCCATGATCCGCGTCGTCTTGAGGTGCAGGAACGTCGGGCGCCGCGAACGACGACAATTCTCGACGGCGCGCTGCACCTCGACATAGCCCTGCGCGAGGTCGAGGCCGTCGGCGAAGAAATAGTCGAGGCCCGGCATCTGCCGGAAACGGTTCGCGATCCAGCCGGTCGGCGTCTTCACGGAGATGCCTATGCCATTGTCCTCGCAGACGAACAGCACCGGCGCAGGCAGCTTCTGGTAGGCCGTCCACGCCGCCGCGTTGAACGCGGTCTGCGCCGTCGCGTGGTTGGACGAGGCGTCGCCAAAGGAGCAGATCGCGATCGAATCCTCCGGGATCGGAAGCGCATGCCCGATGCGACGCCCGGTCTCGATCGCAATCGCCGTGCCCAGCGCCTTGGGCAGGTGCGACGCGATGGTCGACGTCTGCGGCAACACCCACAACGGCTTGCTGCCCCACACCTTGTGCCGGCCGCCGGAGGCGGGATCATCCTTGCTCGCGGCGAAACTGAGCGCGGAGTCCATCACCGGATCCATGCCCGGCAGCTTGCGGAACCGCTCGGCCATGAAACCGCCGGAACGGTAGTGAAGGAACGCGGGGTCGGTGTGTCGCGTCAGCCGCGCCACCATTGCATTGCCCTCGTGCCCGCTGCTTCCGATCGTGTAGAAGACCTTGTTCTGCACGCGCAGCACTCGCGCCATCAGGTCGAGGTGGCGACTGATCAGCTGCGATTCGAACAGGTCGCGGAATCCCTGCGCATCCAGTGCGCTGCCTTCGAGGATCGATTCGTGCGGTGCCGGCCGCGCATCCGCGCGACCGTCCCAAGCCTTGACGAATTCCGTGAAGTTGACGTCGCAGATCTCGGCGCGGTTGACGCCTTTCATGCGTGCGGGAATGGGATTGGGGACAGCGATGGCCATGCGGAATTCCATGGCAGGCCACGGCCTGCCGTCGGCGATGCGGGAGTCGGATCAGGCGGATTGTGCGATCAGCGCGGCGGCGCGTGGATCAGGGTCGACCATCGGAACGAAGCCGGCCGTGTGGCGCACCCGGTGAAGCCAATCGCGTATCGCGGGATACGCGCCAAGCGAAATGCCGCCGTGCGGGGCGACGTCCGTGTAAGCGAACAGCGCAATGTCGGCGATGCCGTAGTGGCTGCCGGTGAACCATTCGCGTGCCCGCAGGTGTGTTTCCATGACGCGCAACGCGTCGTGCGCGCGCTCGCGAAGCTGCGCCAGGCCAGCGCGGCGCGGCGAATCGGCCGGCGTCCATCCGCAAATGAAGCGCGCCACCGCCACGTAGGGCTCGTGGCTGTATTGCTCGAAGAACATCCAGCTCAGCGCCTGCGCGCGATCCCACGCATCGGTGGGGAGGTAGGCCGTGTCCTGCGCGAGCCAGAACAGGATCGCGTTGGACTCCGCCAGCACGCGCCCGTCGTCGAGCTCCACGAGCGGGACCTTCCCGTTCGCGTTCTTTGCGAGGTAGTCGGGCGTGCGCGTCGCGCCGGTGCTGCTGTCCGTCTCGACCCAGTGGTATGAGCGACCCAGCTGCTCGAGCAGCAGCCGCACCTTGTGGCAATTGCCCGACGGCGAGAAGCCGTAAACCGTGATCACGCCGACGCACTCCGCCGCGCGCGCCATTCCTCTCGCGTCTGGCCCCAGATGTCGATCTGGAACCGGTCGTGCGGCGGCTGGAACACGCCGCGCCCGCGGTTCTGCGCGCCGAGCCGCCTTGCCACGTTCTGCGACGCCGTATTGGCAACGTCGATCGAGTGGATGATGTCCGTCCAGCCGAGGTGGTCGAACGCCCAGTCCATTGCGGCCACGCAGGCCTCGGTGGCGTAGCCCTTGCCCCATGCGTCCGGGTGGAATGCGTAACCGACTTCCGTGCCCGGCCAGCCGGCCGGCTGCCAGGGACCCGCCTGGCCGACGAACTCGCCGCTCGACTTCTCCTCGACGGCGAACATCGCGAAGCCCTGGATCGCCCAGGCGCCCGGCATCTGAAGGAACCGGCGCCAGGCATCGCCGAGCACCAGCGGGCCGCCGATGTGATGCGTCTGCGGCGCGCGGAACATGTCCGCGTAGCGCGCGAAATCATCCTGCCGCCACTGGCGCAGGATCAGTCGCTCGGTCTCGAGCCGCGGGCCGTGATCGGACATCCTCGCTTCCTCCGCAACACCGGGTCTGGAATGCAAATCGGCGACGTTGTAGCCGCCAATCGCGATGACCGGCCCGAAGGCCGGCCGTGCCGGTCAGAACGCGCTGATGCCGGTCAGTTCGCGGCCGACCACGAGTTGGTGGACCGTTTCGGTCCCCTCGTACGTGATCACCGACTCGAGGTTGAGCGCATGCCGGATGGCCGCGTGCTCGGTGGTGATGCCCGCGCCGCCGAGCAGGTCGCGACATTCACGCGCGATGTCGATCGCCATGCGGCAGTTGTTCCACTTCGCCAGCGAGACCTGCGTCGGCTGCATGTGGCCGGCGTCCTTCAGGCGACCGAGCTGGATCACGAGCATCTGCGCCAGCGTGATGCGCCGCGCCATGTCGGCCATCTTGATCTGCGCGCTCTGCGTGGCCGCCACGGGGCGACCGAACAGGATGCGCTCCTTGGTGTAGTCGACGGCTTCGGAGAGGCAGGCGATCGCGGCACCGATCGGCCCCCACGTGATGCCGTAACGCGCCTGGGTCAGGCAGCCGAGCGGCCCCTTCAACCCCTTGACGTTCGGCAGGCGGTTCGCATCAGGAACGCGAACGTTGTCGAAGAACAGCGCGCTGGTGACGGACGCACGCAGTGACATCTTGTGCTTGATCTCCTGCGCCGCGAAGCCCGGCGTGCCCTTTTCGACGATGAAGCCCTGGATGCCGTCGTCGGTCTGGGCCCACACGATCGCGATGTCGGCGAGGTTGCCGTTCGTGATCCACATCTTCGAACCATTGATGACCCAGTCGGCGCCGTCGCGCCTGGCGTTGGTCTTCATGTTGGCCGGGTCGGAGCCGCCGTGGGGCTCCGTCAAGCCGAAACAGCCGATGACCTTGCCCTCGGCCATGCCGGGCAGCCAGCGCTCGCGCTGATCTTCATTGCCGTAGGCGTATATCGGATACATGCACAGCGAGCTCTGCACCGAGACGAAGCTGCGGATGCCGCTGTCGCCCCGCTCGAGTTCCTGGCAGATCAGGCCGTAGCTGACGGCGTTGAGGCCTGCGCAGCCGTATTTGTCCGGCAACGACGAGCCCAACAGGCCGAGCTCCGCGATCTCGGGAACGAGCTCGCGTGGAAAGCGGCCCTGGTCGAATGCGTCACCGATGATCGGGATCACGCGCTCGTCGGTGAATCGCGCCACGGTGTCCTGCACCGCACGTTCTTCTTCGGACAGGAGCGAACGGACGTCGTAGAGGTCGTACGGGTTCAGGGCCATGCGGGCATTGGACGTTCGGGCGGCGGAAGCCGGCCATTGTAGGCGTTCGTCACACTTGCTCGACAGCCCGGCCGACCACCGGCGGATCGCGGGCAACGAAAAGGGCCGGTTTCCCGACCCTCTCCGACCTCACGAGTTCCGTGTTGCCTAGCCGCGGCTGGCGACCGCGGTGCCGGTCACGACGCGACCGCCGACCACCGGGAGCCGCGCGCCCGGGCGCTCGTCCATGCGGACGGTGTGCTCCGCGCCGCCGTAGCGATACGTGACGTCATATCCCACCACCGCGTTGTCAGTACCGACGCGGATGCGGCTGCCCGGACGGCTCTTGAGGCGCTCGGTCCCCACTGTGCCGTCGGGGTTCCGGTAGGTCACCGTGTACGCGACGGTGCGCGAGCTGCGCGACGTGTCGGTGATCGTGTGGCACTGGTGGTCGACGCGATCGACAACGCGACCGCCGATGTGGTTGCGGTCGACGCGATTGCCGATGAAGCCGCCGCCGACCGCGCCCGCGACGGTTGCGAGCTTGCGGCCGTTGCCGGCGCCCACGCGGTTACCGACGAGTCCGCCGACCAGCGCGCCGACGACCGTACCGCCGACGTTGCCGTCGCGCTCCGGGAGCCGCTCCTGCACGACGACGTCGTTGCACACTTCACGCGGCGAACTGGTGGTGCTGGTCTCGCGGACCGGATCGACGCCGATCACGGAGGCGTAGCGCGCGCTCGACTTGCGCACGGCGTTGACGTCCACGACATCGGCGTACTCGACCTGCGGGGTCGCGACGGCGGCGAGCTGCGGTGCAGTCGGCGCAATCCGCGCCTGCAACGAGCTCGACGAATCCAACTGCGTGCCGCCCACTGCCGGCTGCTGCGCGTGCAGTGGCTGGAAGGATGCGGCGGGCGAGTCGTTGCTCATGCTGTGGTACGCCGCTACCGCGACGCCGCCGAGCAGCATGGAACCCAGTGCGACCGCGAGAATGTTCTTGTCCATGAAGCCTCCGCGCCAGTTCGATCTGGCATGGGGCGATTAAAGGGCCATCAACCTGAACCGGCGCAGAGCATCACTGCCAATTCACCCGTCGCATTCAGCCGTGCACACGGCGCGGCAGCCGGCGCGTGCTAGCGTCCATACAGCGAGGTGACCATGATCCGACTCTTCTTTATCCAGCGCTTCATGAAGTGGGCCGAGAGGCTCAGCCATCCCACCCTGTTCAAGATCACGGCCTTCCTGTTCGCGATCGATCTCCTGATCCCGAACGGGCTGCCGTTCGACGACATCCTGCTCGGCCTCGCGACCATGATGTTCGCGAACTGGAAGAAGCGGCCCGCCGCGGGCCGCGTCATACGCGACCCGTAACCATGCTGGTCGACACGCACTCGCACATCGACGTGCCCGAGTTCGATGTCGACCGCGACGCCGTGATCGCGCGCGCCCGCGCTGCGGGCGTGACGCAGCAGGTGGTACCCGCGATCCACGCCGCCGCCTGGCCGGGCCTCCGTGCGACGTGTGCGCGCTACGAGGGCCTGCACGCCGCCTATGGGCTGCACCCCGTCTATCTGGACAGGCATGCCGACGCGGACGTGCAACACCTGCGCGAATGGATCGAACGCGAGCGGCCGGTGGCGGTTGGCGAATGCGGCCTCGACTACTTCATCGACGGCCTCGACCGCCAGCGACAGGGCGAACTGTTCGAACAGCAACTGCTGATCGCCCGGGACTTCGACCTGCCGGTTATCGTCCACGCCCGGCGCGCGGTCGACGCGGTGATCGCGGCGCTTCGACACTTAGGCGGCCTTCGCGGCGTCGTCCACAGTTTTTCCGGCAGCCGCCAGCAGGCCGAGGCCTTGTGGCGCGAGGGCTTCATGCTCGGGCTCGGTGGCCCGGTGACCTACGAACGCGCCAACCGCCTGCGCACCCTCGTCGCGACGATGCCAATCGAGCACCTGCTGCTCGAAACCGATGCCCCGGACCAGCCCGACGCCGAGGCGCGCGGCGCCCGCAACGAACCGGCTCGGCTGGTCAACGTGCTTCGCACGATCGCCGAGCTACGTGGCGAATCGGCTAACGACGTAGCGCGTGCGACCACGCTCAATGCGGGACGGCTGTTCGGCTTCAGGATGCCTGCTTCGTCTTGAGCAGCAGTTCGATCGCCTTGCCCGCCATCGCGAAGGCGAATGCGCCCGTCACGTGCGTGGCCGCGCCGAGCCCGCCGCCGCAGTCGAGCTTGAGACTGCCCTCCCCGCCCGCCTCGCGCATGCCGCACACGCTGCCGTCTGCCTGCGGGTAGCGCACGTTCTCGAGCGAGTAGATAGCGGTGACGCCGAAATACCGGTCGCGATTCCGCGGGAAGTTGAAGTCGGAACGCAGCCTCTTGCGCACCAGGGCGAGCATCGCGTCCTGCTCGGTGCGCGACAGGTCGCGTGCACGCACCAGCGTGGAATCGGTGCGGCCGCCCGCCGAACCGCTGACCACGACGGGCAGCTTGCGTCGGCGGCACCACGCGATGATCTCCACCTTGCTCGCGACGTTGTCGCAGGCGTCGACCACCAGGTCGAAGTCGGCGTCGAGCTGCGTGGCCAGGTTCGTTGCCGTGATGAACGCGGGCACCGGTTCCACGTCCATCAGCGGATTGATGCGTTGGCAGCGCGCAGCCATCGCCGCCACCTTGGCGTGCCCGAACGTGCCTTCCATCGCCGGCAACTGGCGATTGGTGTTGGACACGCAGATGTCGTCCGCGTCGAGCAGTCGAAGATGGCCCACCGCCGAGCGTGCCAGCGCCTCGGCCACCCACGATCCGACGCCGCCAAGACCGACGATCGCGACGCGGCATTTCGACAGGCGCTCGATGCTGCCGGCGCCATAGAGTCGATCGACGCCGGTGAAGCGTTCGGTCCAGATGGGGTCGAGGTAGGACGTCTGCATGGCGGCATTCTAGAGGTGCGCCGCGTGACGACCGGCCGCACGACGGCTGCGTGATAAGGTCTGGCGATCATTCAAATGGAACAGGTCGATGTCCGACGCGAACATTCCGCCGTCCGCTCCTGCCCGCCGTGGAAACGGCTCACGCTACCTGTTCATGGGCCTGCTCGGCCTCGTGGTAGGCGCGGTCGCGACCGTGATGGTGATGCGTGCGCTTCAGCAGCGCGAAGACCCGTACCCGCATTCGCTGATGCATGTCATGGCGGCGCACATGCACGCGCTGAAGGACAACGTCACGCAGAACCGGTGCGCTGCGACCGACGTTCTTCCACACCTGCAGACCGTGCGCGCGCTGGCGAACGACATCGAGCCGGCGTTCAAGGACATGCGCGACGATCCGAAGTTCGCCAAGTACGCGAGCGATTTGCGTGCTGCGATCGACGCGTCGCTGGCGTCTCCTCCGCTGAGCTGCCCGGGCGTCCAGGCCGTTGCGGCGAAGATCGGCCAGGCGTGCGAGGACTGCCACAAGTACACGAACAACTGACCGCACGCGGCACACCGCAGGCTGAATGCCGCTCGCGCGTTTGATTGGACGTTCACCGCGGCCCTCCCAGCATCGGCCCCGCATGGCGACCACCCGGGTCCGCCAGATCGGGAGCTATCCATGAACATCCAGCCGCGTCTTCTCGCCCTTGCCGCCGTATCGGTTATCGGCCTGTCGTCCTGTGCCACTACCGGCTACCCGTCGAACGGATATGCGGGCAGCCCGCCGCCGTACTCCAGCGGCGGCGTCTGCTACGACTGCGGCACCGTGACGCGCATCGAGGCAACGGGTTCCACCGGCGCCCCGCGCAGCGGCGTGACCGGCGCCGTGATCGGCGGACTGGTCGGCGCGGCTGCGGGCCACACGATCGCCAACGATTCAAGCAAGGGCCGCCAGAACGTCGCGACCGTTGGCGGTGCGGCAGCCGGCGCAGCGGCCGGTGCGGCGATCGAACGCAACATGGGCGGTACCACCACCTACAACGTCTACGTCCGGATGGACGACGGCCGCGAGACCGTCGTCTCCCAGAGCGACCTCGGCGGCGTCCGCGAGGGCACCCGTGTCCGCGTGTACAACGGTCGCGTCTGGGTCCGTTAAGCGAACCCGGTCACGCTTCAATCAACGGCCCCGCATGTCGGGGCCGTTTCTTTGTCCGGTTCTCGCAACATTCGACGTTTGTTGCACCGCGGCATGCGGCGAGGTGACTCGCGGGTTAACGTCGCCGGGACCAACCGGTCTCGCCAGCCCCCCGAGGTGACGCAATGAACCGCATGACCCTGCTCGCCGCCGCCGGCATACTTCTGGCCGGCGCGGCACTGAACGCCGCCGACGCCTCGATCCAGACCGCCCGCTTCAACCCGCTGCGCGTCGCGCTGGTCGCTTCTTCGAGCCAGTCGTCGTTCTTGGGCGCGGTGGATGTGGAGATCACCAACACCGGCAACCGCATGTTGCGCATTCCTGCGTGGCAGCTTCCCGCCGAGTACCTGCAGTCGGACCTGTTCACCGTCACCCGTGACGGCCGCGAGGTTGCGTACGAAGGCCCGATGATCAAGCGCGGCCTGCCGCAGGCGGCGGATTTCGTTCTGCTTCGCCCGGGCCAGACCTACCGGACGAGTGTCGATCTCTCGGCGTTCTACGACCTTGCGAAGACCGGCGAGTACACCGTCGCATTCAAGACGCCGCTGCAGCACGCGTCGCTCGAAGGCGGCCAGATGCTGATGACACCCAACGGCCTGCCGATGGTTGCGCAGAGTGCCGCGCTCAAGCTGTGGGTGGACGGCACGGACCAACTGGGTGGCACGCAGACGCTCGCCGCGCGCTCCAAGCCGAGCTCGGGCGGGACCGTCGTCAACGGCGTTTCGTTCAAGAGCTGTTCCACCACGCAGATCAACACGGCCGGGAACGCCGTCAATGCGGCGCGCACCTACTCCGAGAACGCGAAGGGCTACCTCAACGGTGGCGCGGTCGGCGCGCGGTACACCACGTGGTTCGGCGCTTACACGTCGACGCGGTATTCGACGGCGCGACAGCACTTCGTGAGCATCGATTCGGCGATCGACCAGAGCGGTGGCCAGGTCACGATCAATTGCGGCTGCAACCACAGCTACTACGCGTACGTCTATCCGACCCGGCCGTACGAGATCTTCGTATGCAAGGCGTTCTGGTCGGCGCCGCTGACGGGCACCGATTCCAAGGGCGGCACGCTGATCCACGAGATGAGCCACTTCAACGTCACGGCCGGGACGAGCGACCACGTCTACGGCCAGAGCGCTGCAACGAACCTCGCTGCGTCCAACCCGGACCAGGCGCTCGACAACGCCGACAACCACGAGTACTTCGCAGAGAACAATCCCGCGCAGAACTGAGGCGTCGGTTGCAACACGAGAAGCCCGGCACCCGCCGGGCTTCGTCGTTTCCGGTCGCTGTCGCGCCGGTTGGTCCAGAATCGCGGCCAATCCATCGAGAGCCACCCGTGCCCGACCTCAGCGCCCTCTGGTCCATCCTTGCCGTCATCCTGGTCATCGCCGGGATCGCGGGCACCGTGCTTCCCGCGCTTCCGGGCATACCCCTGGTGTTCGGCGGGCTTCTGCTCGCGGCATGGGCGGACGGCTTCCACCACGTCGGCGGGTGGACGCTGGGCGTGCTCGCGGTGCTGACACTCGCGTCGTTCGCGATCGACCTGCTCGCCACCGCGATGGGCGCGAAGCGCGTGGGTGCGAGCCGACTCGCGTTGCTGGGCGCCACGATCGGCGCGATCGCGGGCGTCTTCTTCGGGTTCATCGGCATCTTCATCGGCCCGTTCGTGGGCGCGGTGCTCGGCGAGCTCGCACACCGCCGGAACCTGCGCGGTGCCGACATGGGCCATGCCGCGCGCGTCGGCGTCGGCACGTGGACCGGTCTCTTGCTCGGAACCGTTCTGAAGATGGTGCTTGCGTTCGCGATGCTGGGGCTGTTCGCCGTGGTCTGGATGGCACACCGTGGCGCCTGAATCCGGCTTCACGCCCGCTTGCGCTACAGCCGCTCACAGTCGCTCGCGATGAAATTCCGACCGAACTGGAGCCGCCGCCGGATGATCTGGACTATCGCCCTGACGGCGTTGGCCACGCTGCTGCTCGTGGTGATCGCGATGAACTTCGCGACGCCGGAGAAGAAGCTCGAGACGCGAGTCACCCACCGCTACGACAGCACCGATCCGCAATTCCTGCGCGAGATGGGGGTAATGCTCGGGCCGTCGATCCTGCCGGGCAACAAGGTCACCGTGCTGGTGGACGGCGACCAGATCTTCCCGGCCATGCTCGAGGCGATCCGCGGCGCGAAGAAGACGGTCACCTTCGAGTCCTACATCTGGTGGGCAGGCGAGATCGCCACGAAGTTCAGCGATGCCCTGTGCGAGCGCGCCAAGGCGGGTATCCCGGTCACCGTGACGGTCGACTGGGCCGGCAGCATCAAGATGGACAGCTCGACGCTCGACGAGATGAAGAAGTGCGGCGTCAACATCGAGCTGTATCGACCGCTGCACTGGTACAACCTCGGCCGCCTGAACAACCGAACGCACCGCAAGCTCCTGGTCGTGGACGGCCAGATCGGCTTCACCGGCGGCGTCGGCGTCGGCGATTCGTGGCTCGGTCACGCACAGGATCCCGACCATTGGCACGACCTGCACTTCCGGATCGAGGGTCCGGTGGTCGCGCAGATCCAGGCGGCGTTCAACGACAACTGGATCAAGACGACCGGCCGCGTACTCAACGGCGACGCTTACTTCCCGCAGATTCCGCCTGCAGGCGACATGCGGGCGCACATGTTCATCTCCTCGCCCGCAGGCGGCAGCGAGAGCATGCACCTCATGTTCCTGATGGCCATTGCGTCGGCGAAGAGCACCATCGACGTCGAGGCGGCCTACTTCATCCCCGATCCGTTGCTCCGCGACGCCCTTATGGCGGCGCGCCGGCGCGGCGTGATGGTGCGGCTGTTGTTGCCGGGCCCGCATCTGGATTCGGAAACGGTCAAGATCGCGACGAAGAAGGAATGGGGCCCGCTGCTCGCCGCGGGCGCCGAGATCCACCTCTACCAGCCCACGATGCTGCACGTGAAGCTGATGATCGTCGACCGCTACATGGTGTCGGTGGGGTCGACCAACCTCGACCAGCGCTCGTTCCAGTTGAACGACGAAGCCAGCCTCAACGTCTATGACCACGCCTTCGCCGAGCAGATGACCGCGTTGTTTGAACGCGACCTGTTGAAGACCCGGCCCTACACCTTCGCGATGTGGTCCGCGCGACCGTGGAAGGAACGGATGTCGGAGAAGTTCCTGCTTCCCATCAAGTCCCAGCTCTGAACCGGATGGGTACGGAGCGGATGAAGCGGGTGGCACGCGGGCTGTTCGTCCTCTGCGTCCTGCTGCTTCCCATCGTCGCGGGCGCGCAGGGGCAGGCGTGGATCGCGCAGGCGGCCGCAGTCCGCGCAGGTGCGCCCGCGCCGGGCCCGAACGACACACAGCTCGCCCGGACGGTGGCGGCACGCCTGCATGCGGTGCCGGGATTCGGCGCCGTTACGGTCACGTCGGCCGCCGGCGTCGTGCGGCTTGAAGGCTCCGTCAGCGATTCCACCGATCGTGCGCATGCCGAGCAGATCGCGGTGCAGCAGCCAGGCGTCGGCGCCGTCGACGACCGGCTTCAGATCCCCGGCGGCGTGGTGACGCGGCTGCACCTCGCGCTGTCGCAGGTGTACGGCAAGCTGATCGGGCTCGTCGCGCGGCTGCCGCTCCTGCTGGTCGCTGTGATCATCGTGCTGCTGTCGTGGTGGGTCGGTCGGACGATCAGCCGCCGCATCCACCTGTCGCGTTTCAGCGCGCACAACCCGTACATCGATTCGCTAGTGGCACGGCTCGTGAACTGGCTGGTCCTGTTGCTGGGCATCCTGATCGCGCTCGACCTGCTCGACGCCACGGCGATCGTCGGTGCCCTGCTCGGCTCGGCAGGCGTCGTCGGGCTCGCGATCGGCTTCGCCTTCCGCGACATCGCCGAGAACTACGTGGCCGGCATCCTGCTGAGCCTGCGTCGCGGCTTCTCGCCGGGTGACCACATCCTGGTCGACCGATACGAGGGCAAGGTGGTGGCGCTTACGTCGCGCTCGACGATCCTCATGACGTTCGATGGCGTGCAGGTCGCGGTGCCGAACGCCATCGTGTTCAAGTCGGTGGTGACGAACTACACGCAGAACCCGACCCGGCGCTTCGAGTTCACGATGGTCATCGACGTCGCCGAATCGATCCGCGAAGCACAGGAAGCCGCGTTGGCGCAGCTGAGCCAGGTGGACGGCGTGCTTGCCGACCCCGCGCCCTCCTGGCTGGTCGATGGCTACATGGCCGGCGGTATCCAGCTGAAGTTCCAGGCCTGGGTGAACCAGCGCGAGAGCGACCATCGCAAGGTGCGCAGCGAAGCAATCCGTGCCGTGAAGCTCGCCTTCGAAAAGGCCGAGATCGACGGGCCGCGGCCGGTCCAGTACATGCTCACCGCGCCGTTGCCGCCAAGCATGGCGCGTCGCTTCGGCATGGAACTCCCCACGCCCGAACCGACCGAGCCGGAGGGCTGCGGCGATACGTCGGTCAATCACGACATCGACGCGCAGGTCGTCGAGCAGCGCGCGGTGCACGACTCGGAGAACCTGATCTAGGCGCACCGCTCGCAATGCCTGCGACGGAGCGCGCGCAATCTGCCATCAAGGAGGACGGCCATGAAGCTACGACGCATTCTTTCGCTCGACGGTGGCGGTATCCGCGGCCTGGTCACGTGCCGATGGCTCGGTGCGGTGGACAGCTCGTTGGCGGCGGCCGGAAAGGCGCATATCCCGGGCAGTTTCGACCTGATCGCGGGCAGCTCGACCGGCGGCCTGATCGCCTGTGGCCTCGCGCTCGGCCATCCGCCGGACGCACTCGCCGACCTCTATCGCACGCGGCGCCATGACATCTTCCCTGGCATGGCGCGCCGCCTGTGGTCGCGAGCAACGCGGCTGCTGAGCGACGGGCCGTCGGCGCCCCGCTACGACGGGCGTGGCCTCGAGGCGGTGCTGGCCGACGTCTTCGGCGACGCCCGGCTCGGCGACTGCCGCGTTCCGACGCTTGTGCCGAGCTACGACGTGATCAGCCGGAAGCCGGTGATGTTCAAGAGCTTCAAGCCCGAGCACGCCGACCTGCGCGTGCGCGACGTCTGCCGGGCCACTACGGCGGCGCCCACCTACTTCCCCGCGCATCCGTTGCGCGTCGAAGGCCGCGACTGCGCCCTGATCGATGGCGGCGTGGTCGCGAACAATCCGACGGCGTGTGCAATCGCGGAAGCCCTGCGCAAGGACGAGACGGTGACAGGCACGCGCGACCTCGTCGTGGTGTCCGTCGGAAGCGGCGAACGCACGCGTCCGATCGACCTGCGCTCGGCGCGCGAATGGGGCGCTTTGGAATGGGCCATTCCCATCATCGACGTGCTGTTCGACGGCAACGCGGAGTCCGTCGACTACATCGCGCAGCACATCGTCGGCGATGCCTACTTCCGCCTGCAGGCTGCGCTCACGACCGGACTGGACGACCTGGACGACGTGAGCGACACCAACATCGCGGCGCTGGAGACGCTGGCGCAGTCGTACTCGCGCCTGCCCGCGACCCAACAGGCGCTGGCGGCATTGGCGCGACAGCTGTGAACCACGCGACCGCCCGCTGCGATTGACCGCGCCGCCAGCAGGCTGCGGCGCGGACCGAATCAACGTTGTCAGCTAATCCGTCGCGCTGCGATCGCCGGTCAGACCGTTTCGACGACCACCGGAATCTTCCCGATCCGCGCCTGCCACTCGCGCGGACCCGTCGTATGCACGGACGTCCCGTTCGAATCCACCGCGACGGTGACCGGCATGTCCTGCACGGTGAACTCGTAGATCGCTTCCATGCCGAGATCTTCGAACGCGACGACGCGCGAGGCCTTGATCGCCTTCGACACGAGGTAGGCCGCGCCGCCGACGGCCATCAGGTAGGCCGACTTGTGCTTGCGGATCGCCTCGATCGCCACGGGTCCGCGCTCGGCCTTGCCGACCATGCCGAACAGCCCGGTTTCGCTGAGCACCTGTTCGGTGAACTTGTCCATGCGCGTTGCCGTGGTCGGACCCGCGGGGCCGACGACCTCGTCGCGCACCGGATCGACCGGACCGACGTAGTAGATGAATCGACCCGCGAGGCTCACCGGCAGCGTCTCGCCGCGATTGAGCATGTCGACCATGCGCTTGTGGGCGGCATCCCGGCCGGTGAGCAGCTTGCCGTTGAGCAGCAGCACTTCGCCGGGTTTCCAGCCCGCGACTTCTTCACGAGTCACGGTGTCGAGATCGACCCGGCGTCCGGCCGACGCGTCGTAAGTCAGCTTCGGCCAGTCCTCCAGCGACGGCGGATCCAGCTGCACCGGGCCCGATCCGTCGAGCGTGAAATGTGCATGCCGCGTCGCGGCGCAGTTGGGGATGATCGCCACCGGCAGGTTCGCCGCGTGGGTCGGGTAATCCTTGATCTTGACGTCGAGCACGGTGGTGAGGCCGCCGAGGCCCTGCGCACCGATGCCAAGCGCGTTGACCTTGTCGTAGAGCTCCAGGCGCAGCTCCTCGACGCGGTTGGACGGGCCGCGCGCCACGAGATCCTGGATGTCGACGGGCTCCATCAGCACTTCCTTCGCCAGCTGCATCGCCTTCTCGGCGGTGCCGCCGATGCCGATGCCGAGCATGCCCGGCGGGCACCAGCCCGCACCCATGGTCGGCACGGTCTTGAGCACCCAGTCGACGATCGAGTCGGACGGGTTGAGCATCGCGAACTTGCTCTTCGCCTCCGAACCGCCACCTTTCGCCGCCACGGTGACATGCACGGTATTGCCGGGCACGAGCTTCGTGTGGATGACGGCCGGGGTGTTGTCGCGCGTGTTGGTGCGCTTTCCCGCGGGGTCGGCGAGAACGCTGGCGCGCAGCACGTTGTCGGGATCGAGGTACGCGCGCCGCACGCCCTCGTTGACCATGTCCTCGACGCTCATCGTGGCGCCGTCCCAGCGCACGTCCATGCCGACGTCGAGGAACACGGTGACGATGCCGGTGTCCTGGCAGATCGGCCGACGCCCTTCGGCGCACATGCGCGAGTTGATGAGGATCTGCGCCATGGCGTCGCGCGCGGCCGGTGACTGCTCGCGCTCGTACGCGGCGGTGAGCGCCTTGATGTAGTCGACCGGGTGGTAGTAGCTGATGTACTGCAGCGCGTCGGCGACGGACTGGATCAGGTCGTCCTGGCGGACGGCGACGGGCGTGGACGGCGCATACGGAACGGATGGGGACACGGCGGTCGTCGATGACGGAAAGTCCGCCATTTTACCGCCCTGCACGGCTGCGTCAGGCGCGCCTGGCCACCGGGCCTACGCCCGCGCCGCCCAGCAGCGCGCCAACGGCGGTCGATGCGAGCGGTGGGCTGAACAGCGTGCCCTGCAGGCCGGTACAGCCCCAACGCATCAGCAGTTCGCGATGCGCGTCGGACTCGACGCCCTTGGCGATCACCTGGCAACCCAGCGCGGCGCCGGTGCGGCAGACGGCTTCGGCGATGCGTCGTGCGCGCTCGTCGTCGGACAATGCCTCGACGACGGCGATGTCGAGCTTGAGCGCGTCGAAGCCGAAATCGATGAGCTGCGACGTGCTGGCCTGACTGGTCGCGACGTCGTCCACCGCGACCTTGACCCCGAGCGCGCGCAGGTCGGCGACGAGCGCCCGCGCCGGCTCGCCGAGCACGAAAAGCTGTTCGCCGCGGAATTCGATCTCCAGCCAGCGCGGCTCCAGCGTAGCGGCGGCAAGCGCGGCGTCCACCTGCGCCAGCAGGCGCGCGGGATCGAAACGCGCAAGGGAAATGTTCACCGACAGCGGTAACGGCGGCAGCCCCGCCTGTTGCCAGGCCGCGTTCTGGCGACAGGCCTTGCCCAGCACCCACTCGTCGATCTGGAGCATCAGCCCGGTTTCCTCGGCCACCGCGAGGAACATTTCCGGCAGCAGCACGGTGCCGTCCATGCGACGCCAGCGCAGCAGTGCTTCGACCGAGGTGAACCGGCCCGTGCGCGCGTCCACCACCGGCTGGTAATCGATGACGAAGTCGTCTGCGGCAAGCGCCAGGCGCAGGTCGTTCTCGGTGCGCATGCGCGCGTCGGCGCGCTCGCCCATCAGGTCGGTGAAATAGCTGTACCGCCCGCGTCCGGTTTCCTTGACGTGGTACAGCGCGGTGTCGGCCTGTTTCATCAGCGTTTGCGCATCGCGCGCGTCCTGCGGGAACAGAGATATCCCGACGCTGGCGCCGACGCGCAACTCGTGGCCTTCGTGCAGGATCGGCTCCTGCACGGAGCGGATGAGCTTTTCGGCCACGCGCGCGGCATCTCGCGGATCGGCGAGGCGCTGGAGCAGCAGCACGAACTCGTCGCCGCCCTGGCGGCTCACGGTGTCGTCGTCGCGCACGCATGCCCGCAGCCGTTGCGCGACTTCCTGCAGCACCTTGTCGCCAACCGGATGCCCCAACGTGTCGTTGATCGGCTTGAAGCGGTCGAGGTCGATGTAGAGCACCGCGCCGCGGTTTCCCCGCGCGACCGTCGCCAGCGCCTGCGTCAGGCGGTCCTGGAACAGCACGCGGTTGGGCAGTTCGGTGAGCGAATCATGCTGCGCCATGTGGGCGAGCGCTTGCGCCTCTTCGCGCGCGGCGGTGACGTCCCGCAGCAAGAGCACTGCACCGGCGATCTTGCCGGCGACGTCGCGCAACGGCGAAGCGGACTCTTCGATCGCGCGCCTCTCGCCATCGCGCCGCACCAGGTCGCGGCCGCCTTCGAGCCGCGCGGCGCGGCCTTGTTGCAGCACGCCATGCAGCACCGATGCGCGCGCCTCGCCGGAGTCGCGGTCAACGAGTTGCAGGATGTCGTTCACCGCATTACCGACTGCGTCCTCGCGCGGCCATCCGGTGAGCGCCGTGGCGGCCGGATTGAAGGCGGTCACGACGCCGGCGATGTCGACCACCACCAATGCATCGCTGATCGAATCGAGCGTCGCCTGCGCCTGCTCGCGCGCGGCGAGCGCGGCGGCTTCGAGTGCGCGATCACGGCTCAGGTCGCGGAGCGTCACCACCGAGCGACCGCCGTGCTCGCCGGGCATCGATCCCAGGCGCAGCTCGACCGGGAAGGTGCTGCCATCGCGACGACGTGCGCGCAGCCCGCGGGCGTCCGGGGTCTCGCCCTGTTCGTTCAACCACGCGGCCAGCGGCGTGCCGACCAGTTCGGTCGCGGACGCCGCGAACATCGCTTCGGCCGGCGCGTTGTGCAGCTGGATGCGGCTGTCCTCGTCGAGCACGAGTGTCGGCTCGGGGGACGCGTTCACCATCGCGCGCAGGTCGCGTTCGCCCTGGCGCATCCACGTGATGTCGTCGGCCAGGAGGTGGAAGCCGGCGATTGCACCGTCGAGCCCGAAATACGGCTCCAGGCGCACGTCGAGCAGCCGCTCGGCGCGTTCGGCCTGCAGCTGCTGCGATGCACCGGCCATGGCGCGCGCGGCGCTCGTCGCTATTTGCGTGGCGAACGGGTGTCCGAGCGCTTCGGACAGCAGCGTGCCCGCGACGCCTTCGCGCGCCACGCCTGCCCAGCGCAGGTAGGCGTCATTGGCGTGGCGATGGCGGAACTCACGATCGAACGTGGCGACGAGGCCCGGGCTCTTTTCCGCGAGGGTGAGCAGATGGCCGGTGGCGGCACGCAATCGCGCGCGCACGCGGTCGCGCTGGTGCGCGAGCAGGCTGCCGAGCAGCGCGGTCGCGAG